>NZ_BOQB01000339.1 GCF_018332475.1 Bacillus sanguinis
TTGATTTAAAGAAAGAGCTGAAGAAATTCAGTTCTTTCTTTATTTGTATATTTTAGAAATTTCTTAATGTTATAATGATAGTTGGTGATGAAAATGAATTTTGAAGAAAAAGAGATGCATCGTTTAAAAGCATTAAAAGCGATTGCTGAATTATTAAATGAAGCAACAGACTTACAAGACATGTTAGAAAAAGTGTTACATACATTGTTACAAGTTATGAATTTACAAACAGGGTGGATATTCTTTATCGATCAAAGTGGAAAGCACCGTATGCTTGTAGACCAAAATTTACCTCCAGCTCTTATGTGGAAAGAAAAGAAGCCGATGTGTGAAGGAGACTGTTGGTGTGTAGAGCGTTTTGTGAATGGGAGATTAGAAAAAGCAACAAATATTATTGAATGTAAGCGAATAGAGGATGCGATTGAATGTAATTGGGGAGAGACCGAAGATGTTACGCATCATGCGACAATTCCCCTTAGGTCTGGATCAGAGAAGTTTGGTCTATTAAATGTGGCCTCTCCTCAAAAAACACATTTTTCAGAGGAAGAGTTAGCATTATTAGAATCAATTGCATTTCAAATAGGAACGACAATACAACGTATTCAGTTAGTAGAGAAAGAACGTAAATATGTAGTGGTAGCTGAAAGAAATCGATTAGCCCGTGATTTACATGATTCAGTAAAACAATTGTTATTTTCTATTATGCTAACAGCAAAAGGTACTCTAAATATGACGCAAGATAGAGACTTGCAAGAAATGTTAAGTTATATTGGAGAGTTATCACAAGAAGCGTTACAAGAGATGACACTTTTAATTTGGCAATTAAGGCCGGAAGGATTAGAGAAAGGTTTAGCGGAAGCAATTAAAAATTACGGAAAGTTGTTAGGGATTCAAGTGGAAGTTCGAATTGATGGAATGATTTCAATTGGAGATGAAATAGAAGAAGTTTTATGGCGTATTAGTCAAGAAGCAATACATAATTGTAAAAAACACGCTTCATGTGAAAAGGTAAATGTTCTTTTAAAAATAGAAAATAACCAGTTATATTTTTACATAGAGGATAACGGAATAGGATTTATACAAAATCACGTAAGAGAGTCAGCGCTTGGTTTAAAAAATATGAAGGAACGTATTCATTTAATGAGGGGATCATTTCAAATAAAAACTGAGCTGAATAAGGGTACAAAAATTGAAATTCAATTGCCAGTTTGAAGGGGAGAAGAAGGTTGAAGATTAAATTACTACTAGTTGAGGATCATCATATCGTTCGAAGAGGACTTGTATTCTTTTTGAAAACGAGAGAAGAATTTGAAATTGTTGGGGAAGCAGAAAATGGCGAAGAGGCATTAACACTCGTCCGAACGGAAAGGCCACATGTAGTATTAATGGATCTATCAATGCCGAAGATGGATGGTATTGAAGCAACAAAACGGATAAAACAATATGATGAAACAATAAAGATACTTATATTAAGTAGTTTTTCAGAGCAAGATTATGTTTTACCAGCACTGGAAGCTGGAGCAGATGGTTATCAATTAAAAGAAGTACAGCCTGAGCAACTTGTCGCTTCTATCATTGCAGTACATGAAGGAAATGCGAATTTTCATCCGAAAGTAACACCGGCACTATTAGGACGGTCAGCAGTCAAGAAAGAAAAAGAAAGCCCTTTTTCCATGTTAACGAAAAGAGAGCAAGAAGTACTTCGTGAAATTGCGAAAGGGCGAAGTAATAAGGAAATTGCAGCAGAGCTTCATATTACAGAACAGACTGTGAAAACACACGTTTCAAATGTTTTAGCTAAATTGGAAGTGGATGATCGTACGCAGGCTGCATTATATGCGGTGAAACATGGAAAAAATAATAAATATGAATAATTATGTACTATGTTATGACAGAATACATAGGAGTATTTAAAAATTATCCTGCTATTTGCGGGTTTATAATCAGTGGAAGATGTACAATACATTCACTGATTAAAGTTTCAATTTATAGTAGTGCCAAATAAAGGTTTTTCTTCTTTCGATAATTAGGTACAATAAAACTACGATGGAAGGGGAAGATATGGTATGCCAGGTACAAGAAGTGGGATTGGAAAGATTCAGGCTTCGTTAAACGGTTTATCACCGAAATTGCGAAGTATTGCCGAACATATATTGAAACATCCACAAGATGTTGTACATAAATCTATTACAGAATTAGCTGAAGTTACGAATAGTTCTGAAGCTACGATATTCCGCTTATGTAAGCACCTTGGATTTCAAGGGTTTCAAGATTTAAAGATTACATTAGCTCGTGAAATTGTACATACTCCTATGCAAAATATTCATGAAGAAGTATCTGCAGAAGATAGTATGGTAACTGTTGCTAAAAAAGTTTTTCATTCGCATATTACAGGACTGCAAGATACATTACATTTGTTAAATGATACAGCACTAGAGCAAGCTGTAAAGGTATTGCAAGACGCAAGCCGTATTGAGTTTTATGGAAATGGTGGTTCTGGTATTATTGCGATGGATGCATATCATAAATTTATGAGAACGGGTATTTCTTGTATTGCTCATACAGATTCACATTTTCAAATTATGGGTGCGGGTTTACTTAATAAAGAAGCCGTGGTGATTGCAATTTCCCATTCTGGTAGCAATAAAGGGTTACTGGAAGCGTTAGAGGTAGCGAAAGCAAGGGGAGCTCACATTATTGCAATTACGAGCTATCAGAAATCAGCATTAAGTCAACTTGCAAATATTACTTTATATACTTCAACACGTGAGACGGAATTCCGCACAGAAGCAAGTTCATCAAGATTAGCACAGTTAAGTTTGTTAGATACTTTATACGTTGGGTTATCGTTACAACGCCAAGAAGACACGTTACAAAATTTACAAAGTATACGTGAAACAATTTCGATGAAACGAATATAAAAAGTCCTTCAGATGAAGGGCTTTTTATATTGGTCAGTAGTCTTCTATTAAAAATTGATGATTATAGTTTCTTGTTTTAAAAAATCTGTATTAATGGAGTCTTATATCCCCGCGTAGAGTTCTAATAAACTATATACGTAGATGCAATTTCAGTTTTTCCTTCAAATAAACATTTGGTTAATAATTCAAATATTGTTCAAAATTTAACAATAAGCTTTTAAAATTACATGTTATGATGAACGTGTAATGATGATTGAACATTTAAATTTGGTGCAATAATTGGCCGAAACAGTGCAGGTAGAAATTGTGAGATGAACTCATTAAAATTCTAAAACACTAAAGGGGAAATCACATATGAAAGCAGTAGTAGTAAATAAAAATAGTAAAGCAAATATTGAAGTTATTGAAAAGGAATTACGTCCGTTACACTCAGGTGAAGCGCTAGTAGATGTAGAGTATTGTGGGGTTTGTCATACTGATTTACACGTTGCAAATCATGATTTTGGAAACACAGATGGCCGTATTCTTGGTCATGAGGGTGTAGGTATTGTTACGAAAATTGCTGATGATGTAACTTCACTAAAGATAGGTGACCGTGTAAGTATTGCATGGATGTTCCAATCTTGTGGACGTTGTGAATATTGCGTAACTGGTAGAGAAACATTTTGCCGTGAAGTTAAGAATGCTGGTTATTCAGTAGATGGTGGTATGGCTGAACAATGTATTGTTACAGCTGATTATGCGGTGAAAGTACCAGAAGGATTAGATCCTGCTCAAGCATCATCAATCACATGCGCGGGCGTAACTACATATAAAGCAATAAAAGTATCAGATATTAAACCCGGTCAACCTATCGTCATCTATGGTTGTGGTGGATTAGGTAACCTAGCTATTCAATATGCTAAAAACGTATTTGGTGCAAAGGTAATTGCAGTAGATATTAATGACGATAAATTAGCCTTAGCAAAAGAGGTTGGTGCGGATATGACTATCAATCCAATTTCTCAAGGTCCTGCTGATAAGATTGTGCAAGAGGAGTTTGGTGGTGCTTATGCAGCTGTAGTAACAGCCGTTTCTAAAGTAGCATTCAATTCAGCAGTTGATGCAGTACGTGCTTGTGGTAAAGTCGTTGCAGTCGGTTTACCAGTAGAAACTATGGATTTAAACATTCCACGACTTGTACTAGATGGAATTGAAGTAGTTGGTTCTTTAGTTGGTACTCGTAAGGACTTAGAGGAGGCGTTCATGTTCGGTGCAGAAGGAAAGGTAGTGCCGGTTGTTCAAACTTGTTCTCTAGATAAAGTACAAAATGTATTCGAAGAAATGGAACAAGGTAGAATTCAAGGACGTATGGTAATCGATTTTAAACAGCATAATTGTGATTGTAAATAATTCGTTTTAAATATAAAAAGTATGAGTCTAGCTAAAGATATGTAAAAAAGTTAGACGGCAGAAAAGAGCTGATCCCTGCATTCAACAGGGATCAGCTCTTTTTATATCAATACCGTTTAATGAGAAATGATTAAAGGTTCACTTTATCTGCAAATGAAAAAGAATCTTTACTTTTAACAAACTTTTTATGATCTGGAACGGTTTGAATTGCTACCGCTTGTGAATCTCTTGCTTTCAGTGCATCTTGAATCCCGATTGTCATAAGCTTAATAAATAGAATCGTAATAAAGAATGAAACGAGAGTATAAAAAATAATCCACCATGAAAGATTCATTTCATAACGATTTAACCCAATAAGGCCTGCCCAATCGTTAGATAGAGAAACAGGTTTGAGCACTCCATCATAGAGTTCTCGCATTTGAATCCCGCCAATTACAATGTCAAGCAACGCTAAATGGATAACGAGTATGAGAGTTTGGACGATATGTTCCATAAATAACACAAATAAGCGGTCAAGTAATAAGACTCGTAAGTGTTTTTTGATAATATGAAAGCGGCTAGCTCCCAGTAATTGGGAACTTAAAATGTAATCTTGTTTCATAAATTCATCAACCTCTGAAGATATATATAAAGAAAGTGTAGGCAGAGCGACGAAAATAAGTACGAGCACTTGATAAAACGCAAATGAAATATTTGGATCTAATCTATCAGCATTTGATACGATTACAATATTAACAGGTGTGATGAGTATAAATGCGATAAATAAAGTAGGAATATAGTAAAAAACTTCTGAGCATGCCTGGAAAAACCTCTTGAATTTTGGCGCATATAAACTTAAGAGGATTCCTATACATGTTCCGAATAATATGCGAAAGAAGCTAATTGCCACAGCTAATAAGATAGTGAATTTTGCTCCTTCTATAATTTGTAAGAACACAGACTCTCCAAAACGATCCGATCCAAAAGGCGGTATTAATGATGGTGGAAAGGGAGCCTTTCCAAGCAATTCGTTATTGTCATTGTAAAGTAACTGGGGAGCTTTTGGGATGTTATCTTTAAAGAACCAACTATAAATAAAACTAGCTGAAACAAGTATGAATAAATAAGTAAAGCCGATTAAAAAGCGTTTTGATTTCCAAATAGATTTCATAAAGCTGCTCCTTTCAATTGCTTTTGCCACCTATTCATCATGAAAGAGATTATTTGAAAAATGGCGTAAAACGGTAAGATAATCATGACAAGTAT
>NZ_BOQB01000340.1 GCF_018332475.1 Bacillus sanguinis
TAATAGAGTAGAAAGAGGGAAAAGGCTAAATAAAACGGAGTGAATAAGAATTGAAAATATTGTAAAACGGAAGAGACATGCATATAATTAAAATAAGGATGAAATTTCAGAATCTTCAATAACGGCGGTGGGTACATGTTTACTGAAGAGCGTAGAGAGAAAATTTTAGAGTTACTTAAGAAAGATGGAAGGGTAATTGCCAAAAATCTTGCGGAAAGTTTCGATATGTCCATTGATTCTATAAGAAGAGATTTATCTATTATGGAGAAGGATGGCTTGTTAAAAAGAACACATGGAGGTGCAATCGAACTTACTAGAGTAAGGAATTTAACTGCTGAACCATTAAAAGGTTATCGTGATAGTTCACTAGGTGAAGAAGCGATTGCGAAAGTTGCTGCATCCTACATACAAGAAGGAGATTCCGTTTTTATTGGTGGGGCATCTATTCATTATGCGATGTTAAAGTATTTACCTGAAACATCATTTACAGTGATTACGAATGCTTTAGAAATTGCTAGTAAGTTAATGGAGTATAAGAATGTAGAAACGTATTTAATTGGTGGAAAGGTGAAACCATCAGGAAATATGACAGATACAATTGCCTCTGAAATGATCAATAGATTATCTATTGATCTATATTTCTCTACAGGTGGCGGCATTTCATTGAATGGTATAAGTACTGCGACGCCAGAAGTTGCTTATTTTGGAAAAACAGTAAGTAAAATTGCTAGAAGAAACATTTGTTTAGCTCCGCATACTAAACTTGGAATAGATTGCTTTATTAAAGGAGAGTCACTAATAGAAATTGACCTAATTATAACAGATGAAGAGGCTAGTAAAGAAACAATTCAACAATTTGAGAAACAAGGTAAAGAAATTATAACAGCGTCAATAGATCTCATTTAAAAGGAGTTTAAAATGATTATAAAAGAACAAGAGTTTCATATAAATGGATTAACTTATACAATTCGTTCTGCAGCTGAGAAAGATGCTGAGCAGTTATCGGAAATTAGAGTTCAGATCGATGGAGAAACTGAAAATATGGATAGAGAAGCTGGAGAGGGATTTATAGATAAGATAGGGTTTCAAAAAATAATAAAAATAGATAGTGAAGAGAAAAAGAATTTGTTTTTAGTTGCAGAAGTGCACAACCAAATCGTAGGATTCTCAAGATGTGAAGGATCAAATTTGAAAAGATTATCTCATAAAGTAGAGTTTGGCGTTTGTATTTTAAGAGAGTTTTGGGGATATGGAATCGGTAAGAGTCTCTTGCAACAATCTATTCAGTGGGTTAATGAAAATGAAGTAAAAAAGATATCATTACAAGTGTTAGAGAAAAATGAAAAAGCCATTCAGCTTTATAAAAAATTAGGTTTTGAAGTAGAAGGTATTTTGAAAAATGATAAAAGACTGTCTGATGGGAAGTATTATAATACGGTAGTAATGGGAAAGTTTATTCATACATTTCATAAAAGAGGTGTAGTGGAATGTTTTACAGAAGAAAGTACTATATAGTAAAGAATGAATTTGTAGAAATATTTAATGAGCACTTTACTAACACGAACTTACCAAACCAGTTAAATCATGGTTCCAGGCTAATAGGACGCTGGATGAAAGATAATAATGATGGTACAACAGAAATATTCGCCATATGGGAATATGATAGTTATGAACAGTATAAAGAAATTGAAGCGAAAATTAGAAGTGACGAGATACATATTAAAAGAATACATGATTGGTATGAAAAACATGGCGGAAGAGAATATGTTTTTCAAAAGTACATAGTAGAGTTAAAAAATGAAGAGTTAGTATGCACTATAAAGCGATAGAGGAGTGAGGGATAATGAGAATGAAAACAAAATTATATTGTAGTTTAGCATCCAGCATTTTATTTGCCATAGCTGTAATAGTTTTCTTTATAGACGGCAATCCGCAAAAGTGGTTTTGGTTATGTATTTTCTTTGCGTCCATTATACAAAATATAGTTCTACTAAAAAAGAATAAAGAAATTTATTAATATATGCTAATCATTAACATATTTGTGTCGTCTTTCTAGTTTTATTGAAAACGCTTTTATTCAGTTTTATAATAAAAGTATGTTTTTATAAATCTCCAAAATAATGAATAGGGAGATGATACAATGTTAGCTTCACCGTTTTACTTACATACATGGAAAAAGTTTGTTGATGAAGGAGTCCTTGATTCGAACCGTATGAACGAAAGAATTTCAGAGTCATGGCATCGATGTAAACAAGCAAATGTGAATCCTCATATGAATAAAGGTCAGAAAATTTTGTCTTCTAATATTTTTCAAGATCAAAAGAAAAAGAGTGAAATCTTCCTTGATATAGCAATACCTCAATTACAAACTATGAGGAAAACCATTGATGAGCTGCAAATGATGGCATTATTAATTGATCCAGACGGTTACGTTCTATCGTTAAGTGGAAATCAACAAACGTTAAAACGAGCAAAACATATTAACTTCATTGAAGGGGTGAGATGGACGGAAGCAGCTGTTGGTACAAATGCGATAGGAACCGCGTTACAGATTGAAGAGGCTATTATGATAAGTGGTACAGAGCATTATTCTGTCGCATCTCATAGCTGGAGCTGTGCGGCTGCTCCCATTCATAATGATGATGGGAAATTAATTGGAGTTCTAGATTTCTCCTGTCCAATTGAATTTTCACATCCGTATATGCTCGGGATGGTAACTTCGATTGCACATGCGATTGAACGTGAATGTAGTATTCGAGTGCATCAAAATGAACTACATTTAATCCATCGTTTTTTAGATGTAATTGATAGTGATGAACAAGTTGTCATTTGTAATCATCGAGATGTTATCGTTTCTGCAAGCAAGAAGGTTCGAGAACGAGTTTCTAATTGGTCACGAATGAAACTTGAAGATTTAATGCAAAATGGATTGAAACCTAAATTAGAAGTACCAGTATATAGTAATGATAGAATGATCGGGAAATGTGTATATGTAAAGGAAAATAAACAAGGAAATTTATTTTCGACTTCTCCATTTATAAACGGAATTACTTTCCCTGGAGTTATTGGGACAAGCAATGCATTTCAACATACTTTAGAAGAAATTAAACTTGTATCTCCAACTGACGCTAGTGTATATGTTTGTGGTGAAACAGGTGTAGGGAAAGAATATGTAGCGAGAGCGATTCATGAAAATAGTCCAAGAAAAAATGATCCTTTTATAGCTGTTAACTGCGGTTCATTGCCGAAAGAATTAATGGAAAGTGAATTATTCGGTTATGCTGAAGGAGCGTTTACAGGTGCGCGGCGCCAAGGATATAAAGGGAAATTCGAACAAGCAGATGGAGGGACAATATTTTTAGACGAAATTGGTGAAGTACCGCCAGAGATGCAAGTAGCATTATTGCGTGTTTTACAAGAACGAACAGTAACCCCAATTGGTAGTTCAAAAGAGGTACCAGTAAATATTCGTATAATTACTGCGACACATAAAGATTTACTGAGATTAGTAGATGAAGGGAAATTCCGTCAAGATTTATATTATCGTTTACATGTATATCCGCTATATGTTCCATCGTTAATGGAAAGAAAAGAGGATATTCCATACTTCATACAACATTTTTGTGAACAAAAAGATTGGAATGTTGTATTTCCAAAGAGTATTTGTAATCAATTTTCACAACATACATGGCCCGGAAATATTCGAGAATTATTAAATGTATTAGAACGTATTTACATTTTGTCGCAAGGACGGGAAATATGCGAAAAACAAATCTCTTTTTTATTACAAACTATGATGGGAAATCAACATCAACTTACATTGCAAGCAGAAAATAAAACAGAGTATACATTAAATTTTCGTGAAAAAATACAGCGTGATAGCATGATTGAAGCGCTAGAAAAGACGAACGGAAATGTTTCGTTAGCTGCAAAACTGTTAGATGTTCCTCGAAGTACATTTTATAAACGAATGCAAAAATATAAGCTATAAAGTAGATTTTTGTAATCTACTTTTTCTTTGTGGGCTCATGTTCTGTCGGAATGTGCGCTTACCGGGGAAATAATAGAATAGTTAGAAATTAATTTCCGAAAGGGGGATTTATGTGAAATATATTGAAATCGGTATTGGGAATAGGTGGTTTGTTCGAACAGAAACAGAAAATAAAGATGGAACTGAATTTGAGGAACGAGGAATTATAAAGCCTATTTATTTTGAGTCTTTATATGTACGAATGTGGTTTCGGAAAACGTGTTTAATTTTTGATACGAAAGAAGGGGTTAAGAAAGTAAGAAAAAATAGAGCTGAGTATAAGTTTATTGTTGGAATTGTAAGTAGGTTAAAACAATAGAATTAAATAAGGGGTGTTTTTATGATTAGAATTACTACATTCATACTCGCTATTCCTTTTGTTGTAATACGGTTTATGTATGTCTCAATGTAAGGAAAATAATCCTCTGTTTCATTACCTTTTTCCCAGTCAATTATTTTAGTAAGAGTTTCCCACTTTACCTTTTCTTGATGAGCTTTAATAAGCTCATTTAAAAACTTTAAGCAAGTAGGTTGTTTTGTAGCACCTAAAAATGATAGAAACTTGTTTACAAGTTTTTCTTGCGACATGTTCTTATCCTTTCTATATAGAAGTTTGTATTAAGAATATTATACAATAAATATCAGAAAATACAGTTATTAATAGATTAGGAGAGAATAGTATGTCAATGTCACTATATTATAAAAAAATCCGTGAGCAATTAGGGCATGAACTAATATTCATGCCGAGTGTAGCTGCTGTTATAAAAAATAAACAGGGAGATATTTTGTTTCAATATCCTGGCGGGGAATACTGGAGTTTGCCAGCTGGAGCAATTGAACTTGGGGAAACTCCAGAAGAAGCAGTAGTTCGGGAAGTTTGGGAAGAAACAGGATTGAAAGTGCAAGTAAAAAAACAAAAAGGGGTATTTGGAGGAGAAGAGTACCGTCATACATATCCGAATGGTGATGAAGTAGAATATATAGTTGTTGTGTTTGAGTGTGAAGTTACTAGTGGCGAATTAAAATCGATAGATGGTGAATCTTTAAAATTACAATATTTCTCTTTATCTGAAAAGCCGCCTTTAGCGTTACCATACCCAGATAAAATATTTTTATAGATGTAAAATAGCACACCTTACTTATTGTAGGTGTGCTATTTATATAATCCCGCCGTATACATCTCAGTTAACGTATATACAATCTCTTCTAAGTTTATTTCCTTATCATTTTTCACAATCGTCCAAAGAAACATCTCATTCATCGCGAACCAAGCACGCGCTACAATTTCTTTATTTAATTCAGGCTGTGCTAACCCACTTTCTTGAGAGTATGTAATATCCTGCGTAATACTGTTTATAAAGCGTTCCCGTATCTCGTCCCATTTTTGACGTATCTCTTTTGATAATCCGATCGCTTCTTGCACAACTTGCAATATAGCTCGTTCTTTCTCTGCTAATTGTAGGAATGCTCTAACTTGATTTTGAATCATGCTACGTGCTTCTTCTTTTGTTTGAGGCGAAAAGGAGCGTTCAGCAATATCATAAAATTGATTCATGACATCTTCCATTAATACGATGAGGAGATCATCTTTGTTTTTAAAGTATACATATGCTGTTCCATAACCAGTTTCTGCATGTTTAATAATTTGTGTAATGGTCGTTTTTTGAAATCCGTTATGTATAAAAATAGCGTAACCGGCCTGTAATAATTTCTTCTTTGTTTCTAAGGAGCGGTGTTTTCTTGATGAAAGAGTACTGTTTTTCAAAGAATCACCTCTTTATACTGAAATATCTGAAAATATAATTGTATTGTAAAAGAAATTCATACATAAAGTCAACTGACATAATATCATTGACGTTATATTAACTAAGGTGATATATTTCAATTAGTTAGAATAAAAAGAAAATTAAAAGAAGGTGACACCATGTATAAAGAACCATTTCAACCAACTTATAAATATGCGCTTGAATGTGATAAACATGATGAACTGAAAGATTTTCAAACTGAATTCTATAAAAAAGAAGGAACAATATATTTAGATGGAAACTCATTAGGACTACTTTCAAAAAGAGCAGAAAAATCGTTACTTACGTTACTAGATTCATGGAAGGAGTATGGTATTGACGGTTGGACAGAGGGTGAGCATCCATGGTTTTTCCTTTCAGAGAAATTAGGTGAATTGACTGCGCCTCTTATTGGAGCTTTACCGGAAGAAACTATTGTAACCGGTTCCACGACGACGAACATTCATCAAGTAATCGCGACATTTTATGAGCCAAAAGGAATACGCACAAAAATTCTTGCGGATGAGTTAACATTCCCGTCAGATATATATGCACTTCAAAGCCAAATTCGTTTAAAAGGATTAGATCCAGACGAGCATTTAGTACGAGTAAAGAGTCGAGATGGTAGAACACTTTCTGAAGATGATATTATTCAAGCGATGACAGATGATATCGCGTTAATTTTATTGCCTTCTGTACTATATAGAAGCGGCCAAATACTTGATATGAAACGTTTAACAGCGGAAGCACATAAGCGTGGTATTCATATCGGATTCGATTTATGTCATTCAATCGGTTCTATTCCGCATCATTTCAAAGAATGGGATGTTGATTTCGCTATTTGGTGTAACTATAAATATTTAAATGCAGGACCAGGTGGAGTTGCGGGCCTTTATGTAAATAACAAGCATTTTAATAGACTTCCTGGATTATCGGGTTGGTTTAGTTCTAGAAAAGATAAGCAGTTTGATATGGAACATACACTAACTGCTGCTGATCATGCAGGTGCTTATCAAATTGGTACTCCGCACGTATTAAGTACAGCACCTTTAATTGGTTCGCTTGAAATATTTAAAGATGCTGGTATAGAACGTTTACGTGAAAAATCGCTACATATAACAAAATACATGCTGAATTTAATTGAGAATGAATTAATAGATTTTGGGTTTACAATTGGCAATCCATTAGAGGATGAAAAACGAGGCGGACACATCTATTTAGAGCATGTAGAAGCAGCACGTATATGTAAAGCGTTAAAAGCGAATGGAGTTATCCCTGATTTCCGTGCACCTAATGGAGTAAGACTTGCGCCAGTCGCTTTATATAACACATACAAAGAAGTATGGCATTCTGTTCAAATATTAAAGAAAATTATGAAAGATGAAGAGTATAAGCAGTTTGAAAATAAGCGAGAGGTTGTGGCATAAACATGAAATTATCAGAGTGGATTGATATTTCACAACCGCTAAATAATGATATTGCCACTTGGCCAGGGGATACACCGTTCTCTTATGAAGTTTCATGGTCAAAAGAAGAGAGTGGCTCAGTAAATGTCGGAAAGTTAACGATGAGTATTCATACAGGTACCCATATTGATGCACCATTTCATTTTGATAATGACGGGAAAAAAGTAATAGATTTAGATGTACAAGTTTATGTCGGACCTACGCGGATTATTGACGTTTCTAATCTTGAAAGCATCGGGAAAAAGGAATTAGAAATCTTTCATTTAGAAGGCGTAGAACGATTGTTGTTACGCACATCTTCACATGGTAAAGCTAATGAATTTCCAAAGGTAATCCCGCATTTACGTGCTGATATCGCACCATTTCTTTCTGAAAAGGGAATTCGTTTAATCGGGGTGGATGTACCATCTGTTGATCCATTAGATGATAAAGAATTAGCAGCACATCATCAATTATTTAAACATGGCATTCACATTTTAGAAAATGTCGTACTAGATCACGTAGCAGACGGCGATTATGAATTAATCGCATTACCACTTGCCTTAACAGATGCAGATGGAAGTCCAGTTCGAGCAGTTATTAGACCAATATAAGTAGAATTATATAAAAGGGGCGTTTGGCTAATATGAAAGAAAACGAAAAAGTAATTATGGAAAAAGGAATTCATACGGACTTTAAAGAGAATATGACGTACGGGGAGTATTTACAATTAGATAGTTTACTATCTTCTCAAAAGAGATTATCAGACCATCATGATGAAATGTTGTTTATCGTAATTCACCAAGCAAGTGAACTTTGGATGAAACTTATTTTACATGAGTTAAACGCAGCAATTGAATCTATTAAACAAGATAAATTACAACCAGCTTTTAAAATGTTAGCACGTGTATCAAAAATTCAGTCGCAAATTATTCAATCTTGGGATATTCTTGCGACATTAACACCATCAGAGTACATTGAGTTTCGTGACTCACTCGGTCAAGCTTCAGGTTTTCAATCGTATCAATATCGTATGATTGAGTATGCGCTTGGTTATAAAACACCGCATGCATTAAAAATTTATGAAAAAGATCCAGAATTACACGCTCGACTTCACAGAGCGCTACACGCACCAAGTTTGTATGATGTGGCAATTCAAGCACTTATAAAAGAAGGATTCCCTATTCATAAAGATGTATTAAATCGTGATATTACGCAACCTTATGAAGAAGATGCAACAGTAGAAGCGGCATGGTTAGAAGTGTATGCGGATGTGAAAAAATATTGGAATCTATATCAGCTTGCTGAAAAATTAATTGATATCGAAGATTGGCTACAACAATGGCGTTTCCGTCATATGAAAACGGTAGAACGCATTATCGGACATAAAATGGGAACAGGTGGGTCTTCTGGTGTGTCTTATTTAAAACGTGTGCTTGATCAACGTTTCTTCCCTGAACTTTGGAATGTTCGTACGAAATTATAAAAAACAAACCTGTCAGTTCATTACTGGCAGGTTTGTTTTTTATTTGAACACAACTATGTTTTAATGAAAGTTAAAAGATATAATAAATTAGGTAATGATTTAATTGGAGGTAAAGTTTTGGATTTCAAGCAACTAGAAAATAAATTTGAAAAGAAAAAAGTAAATACATTTCTTGTTTATCAAAAAGGTGAGTTAACAACTGAGTATTATAAAATGTTAGAATGCGAAAATAATCTATATAAAATAAATTCGATTACAAAAAGCATTGTATCTATATTAATTGGTATTGCAATGGATAAAGGATATATAAATGATAAACATACACCGATTACAGAGTGGATTGAAAATGTATCTAAGGAAAAGCGGGATTTGACTCTTTATCATTTATTAACGATGACTACAGGTGAAGATTGGAAAGAGTTCGGAAATGGGGTAGTGTTTCCGAATGATTTTGTAGAATCGGAAAACTGGGTGCAGTACATATTAGAAAAACCAATAATTGAAGAACCCGCTACAAAAATGAATTATAACTCAGGTTCTTCGCATTTGCTTAGTTATATAATTCAAGAAGCTACTGGAATGTCGACAGAGCAGTTTGCGAAAAGATATTTATTTGATCCATTAAAAATTACCGAATATGAGTGGCAGCAAGATCCCCAAGGAATATATGTTGGTGGTTTCGGTATGAAAATGAAATCTAAAGATTTATTAAAACTCGGAATATTATGTTTACAGAATGGATATTGGCAGGGTAATGAAATTGTATCATCGAAATGGATAAAAGAATCAAGTACAGCTCTATTTGAAACGTATGAACATGTTGGGGCGTATGGATATCACTGGTGGGTATTGAATAATAAAAGATTTCACATACCGTATTGTATATATTTTGCTATGGGATACGGCGGACAATACATCGTTATCATTCCGCAGTTAGAGCTTGTTGCTGTAATAAGTAGTCATATGCCAAAACGTGGACTCGTTCCATTGAAATTGTTTGTTGAACATGTACAGGAGCATTCTAATCATATATAAGAAGAGAGCACGTATGAGGAATATAAAATGATATCCTTATTTAGCGTCTCGTGCCTAATTGAAAATATTAGGAAATCAATTTTTAATATCAAAAAGAAATCCTCCTTTTTAAAGGGGGATTTCTTTTTGGAAGGGTTTATCATAGGAAGAACGAAATAATAAACAATAAGTGAAGGAGTGATTTCCAGTGGATAAAATTGAAATTTTAAACATGATACCACGGTTTTTAGATTTTTATATGAAGGCTGGTTTTCATCGTGTCAAAGTGTAAGAGATGAAATCTTAACAGGAATTTATCCTTATCTACATAAGTCTTCTCCTGAATACTCTATGAAGTTTACTTTCGGAAAAGGTATAACGAATCATTACAGAGAAGCATACTTTGCTGGATGGGAGATTGTTGGGATTTTATTAGAGAACGGAAAATCTTTTAGTGAAATAGCCAGTATAGAAGAAAATGAAATACCAGCATTCCTTGAATTTTTATATAAAGAAACCTCTGTCTGTAAATAAAGACAGAGGTTTCTTTGATTTAAATAGTAGAAAGTGCTTATAGATGGAGGGAATTTTGAATCCGTATCCATTAAAGTTTTACTTTACCGACTTGTCTTCTGAAACGACATCTTTATAAATTTCTCCGTCTTCGTTTCAAATTCTACATCAACAAAAACGCCATATTCTTTTCCATCCTCGCGTAGCCACAATTTAAATTTTTCAACTGTTATTTGAACGGTTTTCGGTTTTCTACCAATATGAAGGTAATCAATAATCTCAGCTTTTGGGTATTGTTCTTTCGTCTTTTCTACAGCAAGTTTCCCCCATTTGGCATACGGCGGCTGTGCATGAACAATTGATGAGCTGGCATATATATTTGAACATGTTGTTATGAACAGTATGAGAAGTGCGACACGTTTAAACAATTTCTTCATAATGAACTCCTTTTATCCTTTTTCTATATTGTTTACATATTTTTTCAACGATATGAGTTTGGATTTTTTTGTCTTCTTTACATAAAAGCGAGGCTTTTACAAAACATAACCAAGAAATCATTACCGTAATTAAGGAGGGAAAATTATGCGCCAAAAAGCTATTTTTAAAATAGCAGTTTTACTTGCGTTCATAGGACTGTCTTTAATGGTCAGTAGTATACAACTGAAAAATGTAGAGGCATTTTCTAATCAAGTTATTCAAAGAGGAGCATCTGGCGAAGATGTCATTGAACTGCAATCTCGTTTGAAATATAACGGATTTTATACGGGAAAAGTGGATGGTGTTTTCGGATGGGGTACATACTGGGCACTTCGAAATTTTCAAGAGAAATTCGGATTACCTGTTGATGGTTTAGCTGGAGCTAAAACGAAGCAAATGCTAGTAAAAGCAACGAAGTATGATAAGTCAACTGCTAATAAAGGAACGACAACGAATAAAGGAAATAGTGGTGGTACTGCACAAGAGAATAAACCATCTCAAAATAAAGGGACAAATGTTCCAAATGGTTATTCTCAAAATGACATTCAGCTTATGGCAAACGCAGTATACGGAGAATCTCGTGGTGAACCGTATTTAGGACAAGTTGCAGTAGCTGCGGTTATTATAAATCGTGTTACAAGTGCATCGTTCCCAAATACTGTATCAGGGGTAATATTTGAGCCGAGAGCCTTTACGGCAGTTGCGGATGGCCAAATATATTTAACACCAAATGAAACAGCGAAAAAAGCTGTATTAGATGCACTAAATGGATGGGATCCTACAGGAAACGCATTGTATTATTTCAATCCAGATACAGCAACAAGTAAATGGATTTGGACTCGTCCACAAATTAAAAAGATTGGGAAACATATTTTCTGTAAATAGAGCGGAGGTGGAACTATGTTACGAGGTATTATAATCGTATTATTAACAGTCGGTGTAGTTGGAACAGGTTACTGGGGCTATAAAGAGCATCAAGAGAAGAATGCAGTATTAATTCGTGCAGAAAATAGTTATCAACGTGCGTTTCATGATTTAGCATACGAGGTTGATTTATTGCACGACAAAATTGGAACAACGCTTGCGATGAATTCACGTGCATCTTTATCACCTGCATTAGCAGACGTATGGAGATTAACATCTGAAGCTCGTTCGGATGTAGGACAACTCCCTTTAACATTAATGCCTTTTAATAAAACGGAAGAATTTTTAGCGAATATCGGTGATTTTAGTTACCGAGCAGCTATTCGTGATTTAGAAAAAGAACCGCTAAATGATCAAGAATATAAAACGTTGCAAACGTTATATTCAAACGCAGGTAACATTCAAGATGAACTACGAAAAGTACAACATCTTGTATTGAAAAATAATTTACGCTGGATGGATGTTGAGATGGCACTCGCATCAAATCGTGATCCTGCTGACAATACAATTATTGACGGATTAAAGACAGTAGAAAAAAATGTAACATCGTATTCGTCTACAAACTTCGGACCGACCTTTACAAGTGCGCAAAAAAATAAAAAAGGCGGATTTGAAGCGGAAGGAAAAGCAATTTCAAAAGATGAAGCGGGGAAAATTGCAAAATCATTTTTGAATTTAAAAGGAAATGAAAAAGTAGAAGTTGAGAAAAGCGGAAAAGGTGCGAAAGAAGCTTTTTATAGTGTGAAAATTAAAGATGAAGCAACAAATAATGAGTTTTATATGGATATTACCGGAAAAGGCGGGTATCCAATTTGGGTTATGAATAATCGAGAAATTAAAGAACAGAAGATTAGTTTAAATGACGCAGGAAGTAAAGGTTTGAAATTCTTAAAGGACCATAAGTTTAATAATATGGAACTTTATGACAGTTCACAATATGATAATGTTGGAGTATTTACGTATGTAGTAAATGAGAATGGCGTACGGATTTATCCAGAAGCAATCCAAATGAAAATCGCCTTAGATGACGGTTCTATCGTTGGATTCTCCGCAAAAGAATATTTAGCGTCACATCAAAAACGAACAGTTCCATCAACGAAGCTAACTGCAGCAGAAGCAAGAAAGAAAATCAATCCAGATGTTAAAGTTATGGAAGAACGCAAAGCTGTCGTAGTAAATGATTTGCATAATGAAGTACTTTGCTATGAATTTGTAGGTACTTTAGGGAAAGATACGTACCAAATTTTCATAAATGCAAATAGTGGAGCAGAGGAAAAAGTGAAGAAAATGCAAGCTGTTGAAAAAATTTATGATTAAACTTTAATAGTGAAGTGGTGAGAATAATGAAAATCCTAATATATATGTTAATGCTTTGCTTTTTTATAACTGGATGTAGTATAGGAAAAAAGGACAATCCAAACGAAAAACCAGAGCAAAAAAATGTTTCGACGAAAAATGTTAATTATACGAACAAATCCAATAAGCCAAATGAAAAAGCAGCAGACCATTTAGCATCTTTAGCCGCAAGTGTGCCGGGTGTAAATGATGCTACAGCTGTAGTATTCGGCAAATATGCTATTGTAGGTATTGATGTAAAAGCGAAACTTGATCGAACTCGAGTGGAGTCTATTAAATACTCTGTTGCAGAAAGTTTGAAAAACGATCCTGATGGTGCTAATGCAGTCGTTGTAGCAGATGTTGATACGTATGAACGACTGAAACAAATTGGAAAGCAAATTAAAAAAGGAAAAACAGGTGAAGGTATACTTGATGAGTTAGCTGCAATTGTTGGCCGAGTAATGCCACAAGTTCCAAATGACATGATTGAAAATCGAGAAACGAATCCAATTAAAGATAATGATAAACAATTACCAAAAGATGAAGAACAAGAACTAAGAAAAGAACAGAATGACCAATCAAATAATCATTTGAATGAATAAAATTAACCCCGTACTTAATTGTACGGGGAT
>NZ_BOQB01000341.1 GCF_018332475.1 Bacillus sanguinis
CCTTGAGAAGTAGATAAACTAAAAGTGTGGAAATAATACAGACTCAATAGAGTTTTGTATTAAATAAAAAGAAAAGGGGTATGGGCTTCTAAAAGTTTTCGGGGGTTAAAAAGCACGTTTTAGTTAATAGTTTCAAATTATATGTTAAAGGGGAAATGGGTATATGAAGTTCCGAAATACAAAGCTTGCTATGGTTACACTATCTTCATTTTTTATTTTAGGTACTGCATCTCTATCATTCACAGATATCATACACGGTGAAGTAGCTTCTGCATCACCACAAGAGATTACTGTAAAAAGTTATGACGATACATATTATAATAACGCAATAGGAAAAACGGGGTTAGAATTAAAGAAGGAACTGCATAATATTATTGATGATCATACAAAGTTATCATACAGTGCGGTTTGGGAAGCACTAAGAGATACGGATGAAGATCCAAATAATAAAAACAATGTGTTACTCTTATATACTGGGCGTTCGCAAGGGAAACTTACGAATGGTTCAGGAGTTGATAATTGGAACCGAGAGCATGTTTGGGCAAAATCTCACGGTGATTTTGGAACGACTGCAGGAGCTGGAACAGATTTGCATCATTTAAGAGCGACAGATGTATCTGTAAATAGTTCACGTGGAAATCTGGATTTTGATAATGGTGGTGTGAATCATTCGGAAGCGACAGAATGTAAATACGATAGTGATTCTTGGGAACCTCGTGATAGTGTAAAAGGAGATATCGCTAGAATGCTATTTTACATGGCTGTTCGTTATGAAGGAGACAACGGCGAAGTAGATTTAGAACTAAATGAAAAGGTGAACAACAATAAAGACCCATACATGGGCAAACTATCCGTTTTACTAAAATGGAATGAACAAGACCCGGTAGATGATTTAGAGCGAAAGCGTAATGAAGTGATTTTTACGAAATATCAACATAATCGTAATCCTTTTATTGATCATCCGGAATGGGTAAATAAAATTTGGAACTAAAATACTTAAAGGTATTTTACTTTGAGAGAAGGGATTGATCACTATGATCAATCCCTGTTTATATCTATACTAGAATAAGTGATTTTTATAGTATTAGAGAATAGAAATTTTATCAAGTTAAATATAAAATGAATCTTTTAATACGGTCCCCACTCAATATTCACACCTACAATAAGAAAAATAAGTCCGATGATAAACCAAATGAATGCAAGTGGAGCCATAAATCGAATCCATTTTCCGTAAGAAATGCCGCTCGCTGCGAGGACGCCCATTAAAACACCGGAAGTTGGGTTGAGGCAGTTCACTACACCTTCTCCAAGCATAACAGCCTGTACTGTAACTTGGCGTGTAATATGCATGAAATCAGCTAATGGAGCTAATATCGGAATGAAAATAACAGATTCTCCTGTCCCGGATGAAATGAGGAAATGTAATGCGGCACTACTTACATACATACCGATAACGCCAAATACAGGGCTATGTCCTTCGAGAGACTGTGCAAGTTGGTTAACGATTGTATCAAGTAATTTGCCTTGCTCCAAAATGACTGAAATACAACGAGCCATTCCGACGATCAAAGCACCATATATGAGATTTTGGCAGCCTGCTAGAAAAGTAGAAGCGATATCGTTTGCTTTCATGCCACCTATTATTCCCGCTGTAATTGCTATGAAAATAAAAGTAGCAGTCATTTCTGCGTCTGTCCAATGTAGACGAAAAGCGCCTACTAAAAATACAATTAATGATAAAGCTGAAACGAGTAAAATTAATTTATGACGTATTGTCCAAGGAACTTCAGTTTTCTCTATTTCTATCCCACTTGAAAGAGCATTACTTGGAAACCAATTGTCGCCGAGAATGCTTCCTTTATTCGATTTTTTCAAGCGTTTCACATACCAATTAATATATATAATGGTAGCAAGTAAAAAAGAGATATAGATTGCTATGCGTAAACCAATCCCTGAAAACATCGGAAGTTCTGCGATTTTTTGTGAAATACCTAAAGGTGAGGGAGACAAAATAGTAGCATTAAAACCAGCATAAGTGCCTAAATATATAATTGCTACGCCGACGATAGCGTCCCATTTTAACGTGCGTGCAACGATGATGCCGATGGGGATAAATCCGATAACTGAGTTAACGATAATACCAGTCGTTCCGAGAATAGAAAAGAGTGCGGCGACAATGCATATAAAAAGTAATTGCTGGTTACGAAATTTGTTAATCACATGATAGATTAAACCGTCAAGAGCACCGGTTTTTTCAAGAATCGCAATGGCACCGCCTGTAAATAAAATTAAGAAGATGATAGGAGCAGCAAGTGTCATTCCTTTTTCAATAGCGGTAAAAAAAGAAACAAACCCTACCGGTGATTGCGGAACAGAATGGTAACTTCCTGGTATAGTCGTTGTAACAGTCCCGTTTGTAACTCTTTTAAACTCTCCAGCAGGAACGAAATATGTAGCAATGGCACAAAGTAAGGCAATAAAAAATAGTAGTACGTACGCGTCAGGCATTTTAAACTTTCGTTTACTTGGCTGCTTTTTTACTTCGGTATGTAATTGCATAAAAACCCTCCTTTTTCACTTGGTTAATTTTTAATATTCTGAAATTTATCTGTGAAATCGATTATAATAAAGGTTGCTTCTTAAGGCAATAGTCTTTCTGTCCTTTTCCTGCACATACAAATTATTGCAACGTTAGACAGGGAAACGAAAAAAATTCAAGAATATGTTATATAGAAAGAATAGGGAAAAGAGGGGAAAAAGATGTGGAAAACTACGGATCTATGTGATGAGTTTGAAAAGGAATTACAAATATGTCGCCAGTCTTTTCGATCTTTTGGGAAGAAAGAACAATTCCACGGGAAAATTGCAACGGTAAAAGTAAAGGATGATAATGTACTAGTGAAAGAGGGATTGCAAACATTACCAGAAGGAACGGTATTAGTTGTTGATGGTGGAGCGTCTACGAATTGTGCGTTACTTGGCGATAATTTGGCAGCTATTGCGGAGGAAAGAAAGCTGGCAGGAATTATTGTGAATGGATATGTTCGTGATTCTAGTGAACTAAAGAATATTAATATTGGTATTTTAGCGTTAGGGACGATGCCAAATAGAAGTGTAAAAGAAGGAAAAGGAGAGCGGGATATTTCATTGCAATTTGGACAAGTAGAATGGAAGCCGAATGAATATGTGTATGTGGATGAAGATGGCGTCGTTATTAGTGAGAAGAGTTTGCATCGTTAAAGGCTAGTAAACTACTATTCTTAGAAAATAAATCCGATAAAGCATGGACAAAATTCTTTGTCAATAGTAAAATAATACAGAAATTTATAATTAACAGAATGTATAGGTTTATCGTTTTACGATAACTTAAATGGAAGTAAGTTGTGCCTAGAAAAGTGAATGTTATCACAATGATACGTTCATAAACAAAATTATTTTTCCTATACAAATATAGCCGCGAATGATGCGGGTAGGAGGTGTTGCACAGTTTGTTCGACACTTACAAAAAAAGAGTGTCAATTGCACGCCCTTGAAGGGCCTTTTTTTGTGTAAATAGTAGTAAGGGAGGAAATTTTGGGATGGCAATGTTGAAAAAATGGCTGCTTACGTCGTTAATGGCAGTTACACTTGTATTTGTTTCTTTTGCAAATACAGTACATATTACGTTTGCTGAAGGCAACACAGCAAAACTTGCAATTATTGGGGAATCACAAAAGGGTATTATGTTATGTCCGAAAGAAGAGCAAATTAAAGATGGGGAAACAGCTTTAAGTTTGCTACAAAAAGTCATGGGGGACAAAGTAGAAACTGAAACGATGTCGTTTGGAACGTATGTCAAAGGCATTGATGGTTTAATGGCTGGGGCTACAAGCGGCTGGCTGTATGATGTAAATGATAAATCTGCAGAAGTTGGAGCAGATAGTTATAAACTAAATGCTGGAGATGTTGTTGTCTTTCGTTTTGTTGCAGACTGGAGCAATATGAGCCAGGAAACATTACAGCAAACATTAGATAAATTTGGTACTTGTAAAACTGTAGAAGAACCAAAGACAGATGATCCAAAACAAGAAAAACCAGAAGAACCAAAAACGGATGATCCAAAACAAGAAA
>NZ_BOQB01000342.1 GCF_018332475.1 Bacillus sanguinis
GAAATAATGTGAAGTAACAGGGAATACAACAATTAGTGGTTTTATATCATGTTTTAACAGTAGTTCTAAATATTTTTTGAAAATCGTTTTATATTCAACTAAAGTATGAGGATATGATAATTTAGCATGCGACGCTGCTCTTATTTTTCCGTGTTCTTCAAAAGGAATGTGAAGAGGCGTGGTATTCCATTCAGCACTTATCCAGGGCAATATCAATGATTCATCTTTTAGTTCGTCTAATAAAATATATTCAAAATGCAAATTAAAAATAGAAAAAAGTGGTTTCGGGGTATTTAGATGAGAGAATCCATCAGTGGGCAGAGGAGAATGAACTACAGTATGATGACCGTCTTGAAACAATGGATAATATACTTTGTGAATTCTATATGATTCAGATGATAACGACATGTCAAAGTAAAACGAGAAATAAGCTATTCCTATCAAACAATATTGAAAGGAGTGATCGTTTGATAGAAGTTGTGACGCTATTAAATAATCATAGTAAAGATCTTGCGATGGAAGTGTTAATTTTATTGACTTTTTTGAGAGGAGCTCTGTACTTATACCACAATGCGGATAAGATAAACCTGTCGCAAACAATTCATACGTCGGATCACTCTTTGCTTTTTTCATAGCAATGTATAAAGACATAAGATCCGGATTTATTTGATATATAGAAATTAATTTATTCTTCCATTCATACATGTATTTTGTTAAATTAATAATTTTCGAATTTTGCACGCCCCTGTCTCTCAATTCACTTGTAAGTTTTTCTGCGTCCACTCTCCAAATGATTATATATTGAAAAGCATTTTCTATATGAACAATATCTGAAACGTCTACAACTTGAACAATTGTTTTACATTTGTTTTTGTCTAATACATTTCGAATCCTTTCCCCCGATAATTCATCACTTAAAATAAGAATTTTATACTGCCTCTCCATGTACATCCCCTCCATTATATGTATAATATGAAATTCATCTTTAATTCGTAACGATCATATACATCTGCAATCCAGCATAAAAAAGAATAAAATATTCATTCCAAAACAAAAAATAGCTTCACCATTTGGCGTAGCTATTTTTACAATTATTACTTATTCAAACTATATTCCTTTATCTAACTCATATAGTTTTCGATACTTCTCATTTTCTTTCAGAAGTTGTTCATGACTACCTTGCATCACAATTTGACCACGATCAAGGAATATTACTTCATCAACATGCTCAATCCCTACAAGATGGTGCGTAATCCAAATTACTGTCTTTTCTTCCGTTGCAGAAAACATTGTTTCTATTAAAGATAATTCTGTCTTTGGATCTAAGCCAATTGTAGGTTCATCTAGTACAATGATTGGTGATTCTTGCATTAGCGTTCTTGCAAAAGCAACCCGTTGTCTTTCCCCGCCAGAAAATCTTTTCCCCATTTCATGCATTTTTGTTTGTAATCCATCTGGAAGAGAAGCAATATGCGAAGCTAATTGTGCTTTCTCTAAAGCTTTCCATATTTCTTCATCCGTAGCCTCTGGTTTGCCGATTCGCACATTATTTCCAATTGTCGTATCGAATAAATGCGGTTTTTGATTCAATACAGAAATATATTTTGATAAAAGATTCGTATGAGCATGTTCACTATTTAATAAAACTTCACCATGCAACGGGCTTAGCGCACCTGTTAACAATTTTAACAAAGTAGATTTCCCTGTTCCGCTTCTTCCTAAAATGGCGATTTTCTTTCCTGCCTTTATTTGTAGTGATACTTCTTTCAATACGAATTCATTACTATCTGGGTAACTATACGATACATCTTTTAATTCAATGTCTATATGCTTTGATGGAGCATAATCTTTATCTTCATGTAATTCCTTTTCATCGTGTAAAACATCATTACCTTCTATTTGATTTAGACGATGAGCAGATTCTACATATGATGGAATGCGATCGATGGCATCTGAAAGAGGAATAAGCGCATTTGTGACAGATAACGTCATTAAGACGAAAGCCGCAATAACGGTAGGTGCAATTTGTTCACTTGCCGCCTCATTTCCAGTCCATATGATCATTGAAATAACTACAATCCCCACTACTAATTGAATGATACTATCCCGAATGTGATTCCAGCGTTTCATTCTTTTTTCCGTTTTTAACAACTGCGCATTTTGTTCTACATACTTATCAATGAATTCATCTTTTCTACCACTTGCTTGCCAATCAGATAATCCAAAAACAGCGTCTGTTAGTTGTTGATACAAACTGTTTCTTCCTTGTTTTAACGTAACATGATGTCGCTTCATTAAAAGTAAGGATACAAATGGAAGAAGAAAGACGATAATCGCTAGCATACATGCTGCAATAAGTGCAAACACTACGTCAAATGCACCAATAACAACTACGAATATGCTATATACAACTAATGCTAATATGCTAGGAAATATTGTACGTAAATATAGGTTTTGCAAATGCTCTATATCTTCGGATAATACACCTAACATGTCGCCCGTTTGAAATCGTGAACGGAAAAATAACGCCTGCGGTTCTACTATTCTATATAGTTTCGTTCTCATCTTTTCTAAAATACGTAGTACGACATCGTGCCCAACTAAACGCTCTAAATAATGAAATACTGCTTGTCCTATACTAAACGCACGTGTTGCAACGATAGGAACATATACAGCCATTACATTTTCTGGTCTAAGAGCAGATTTAGAGATTAAATAACCTGATATGAAAAGTAACATCGCACCTGAACTAACTCCAAGAAGACCAAGGAAAATAGTTACAGTCATTCTACCTTTATTTTGCTGTATATAAGGTTTAATCCAGTTACTCATCTCTATCCCCTCTCTTTCCTGTGAAAATGTAATGCCTCATTCTTTAAAAGTTCTTCATACGTTCCACTTTCTATCATTTCCCCTTTATTTAAAATAAGAATATGATCCATCTGTTTCATCCAGTGAAGACGATGTGTTGCAAGAAATACTAACTTACCTTCAAACAGACGTAGCATCGATTGCTTGATTTCAAATTCAGTTTCTATATCAAGATGTGCCGTAGGCTCGTCTAATAAAATAATTGGCTTTTTACTTAAAAGGGCACGTGCCATAGCGACACGTTGTTCTTGTCCGCCACTAAGCATACGCCCACCTTCTCCAATTCTCTCGTACATCCCATTTGGAAGCGATGTAACGAGTGTATGAAGACCCACTTCATTAATGACTCTTTCCACTTCTTCATCAGTTGTATTTGTTTCATAGAAACAAATGTTATCTTTTAATGAAAGCGGGAAAATATAAGGTTGCTGCGGAATATAAGCAATATTCTTTTGCCACTCTTCACGAGTAGACCCGTCGATTTCTACACCATTTACGATCATCTTTCCATCCGAAGGAGTTAAAAAACCTGCTAATACGTCGATTAACGTCGATTTCCCTGCCCCACTTTCACCGATTACACCTATAGTGCCACTGCCTTCCCAAGTAAAGTTAATTCCTTCTAATATTGCCTTTTCAGATTCATCAATCTTTACTTTTACATCTTGTAATTTCAAGTTACTAGAGGAATTCCAAATTAGATCTACATTAGATTCTTTCTTTCTTAATTCTTTTTGTTGCTGTAAAATCTCTTCTATTTGCTCCATTGCAAGTTGCCCATCTAACGTAGCATGATAATTTGCTCCAACTTGTTTAATTGGCAAGAAGTATTCCGGAGCTAAAATTAAAATCGTAAGGGCTGGCAATAGTACAATTGTCCCGTCTATTAAACGTATCCCTAATCCGACCGCCACAAATGCGATTGATAAACTCGTAAAGAAATCTAATGCAAAAGAAGAAAGAAAAGCAACTCGCAAAGTACGCATCGTTGCTTTTCTATATCTTTTACTTACTTTTTCAATCTGTCCTTCATGCTGTTTACTTTTACCTAAATACTTTAATGTTTCTAACCCTTTTAACGTATCTACAAAATGATTAGAAAGTACACGATATGTCTCATACTGACTATCCGCCATTTTCTGCGCTGCTAATCCTAGTAGAATCATAAATATAATTACAATAGGAATCGTTACAACTAAAATGATTCCAGACTTAATATCTAGCGTAAAAACATATAGTACAATTAGCCCCGGTACGATACTACTTCTAATCATTTTAGGAATTGTTAATTCAATATATGTTTTAAATTTCTCAATCCCTTCTATCGATAAGGTAACCAGATGACCTGTTCCAGCAGTTTGAACATATCGTGGACCTAATGTGAAATACGCCTCTATTAATTGTTTTCGCAGTAGCGATCCTGTTTTTTCAGCGAAACGTTCCACTAATATTTGTGATATTCGCACTAGCATGTGACGCACTGCAAACGCGATTCCAAAATAAACCGTTTCATTTAACACAGATTGCACTGTTTCTCCTTGAAATAAAAACGTAATAGCCCGCGCTAAAAACACTGTTTGTGCAATAATACTCAAAGCTTCTAAAATGCTAATGATTGTTAACACTACATATAAAACTCGGCTACCAGGATACGATGGAAGTCCTCTTTTTCTTTTCATTAGTACTCCAAATCTTTATCTGACTTAACAGGTTGTCTAAATACATAGAAACTCCATATTTGACTTCCCAAAACAAATGGCAATATAGCAATTGAAAAATACGTCATCAGTTTTAGTGCATAATCTCCCGATGCTGCATTATAAATTGTTAAATCGTATATTGACCCTAATGAGCTAATTAAGACACGTGGGAACATGCCGGCAAACACACTCGCACTTAGTAAAATGATTGTTACACTCGTCATAACGAAAGCCCAACCATCTCTTCTTCTTTTATTTAATAATGTTGACGCACATAATGCTACAAAAGCTCCAATTGGAACCATAATCCACTCTGTACCATGCCCAGTGAATATATCTGTTTTCCATAACCCTACACCGGCAAAAATAAGAAGTGCTATAATCGCGAGTGGTGCAATTTTCAACGCAGCAATACGCGCACGTTCTCTTAACTTGCCAGTTGTACGTATAGTAAGGAATTGCAAGCCGTGAACAATACATAGCAGAAGGAACATAACTCCTCCTAGTAATGCAAATGGATGAAGTAATTGTAAGAATCCACCTACAGCATTTTTCGTCTCATCAATTGGAATACCTACCATAAAGTTAGCAATGGCAACTCCCCAAAGGATAGGCGGGAGCAAACTTCCTAAAAACATACCCCAATCCCAAAAACCTTTCCATTTATGATTATCTATTTTCGCACGGAATTTAAAGGAAACACCTCTAATAATTAAAGCAAGAAGCATAAATACAAACGGAATGTAAAACCCGCTAAATAAAGTTGCATACCAGTGCGGGAATGCTGCGAACATAGCTCCACCTGCACAAACAAGCCATACTTCATTCGCGTGCCAAAATGGACCAATTGTATTTAAGTAAATTCTTTTCTCTAAATCGTTTTCCCCTAAAAACCTTGAAACTATACCTACACCGAAATCGAAACCTTCAAGTACAAAGAAGCCTACGAATAAAACTGCAATAATGATAAACCACAACTCATTAAGAGATAACATACTCATCCTCCTTATCAAATGGATCATGGCTTTGAGAATCCTGTTTCGCTTTCTTATTCTCATGTCCTTTAATAGTACGAACGAATAAGTAAATAGTGATTCCACCTATAATTAAATATAGTGATGTGAACGAAACTAAAGAGAATAATACTTCTCCGAACGTAACATTTGGAGATACAGCATCTTCCGTTTTCATAACACCGAAAACTACCCAAGGTTGACGTCCCATTTCAGTCATAATCCATCCAACTGTATTACCGATAAACGGAAGTGCAATTGCATACACCATTAATTTTAAATACCAAGTTTTTTCAGCTAAACGATCTTTTCTTGATAAGAACCATCCGTACGCTCCTAGAAGAAGCATAAATGTTCCACTCATTACCATCGCTCTAAAACTCCAGAACATAGTGTGTACTGGTGGAATATAGTCTCCAGGCCCATATTTTTCTTCATATTGCTTTTGAATTTGATTCATCCCTTCTACTTGACCGCTAAATTTATCAAATGATAATAGACTTAGCATATAAGGGATTTGAATTTCAAACGAGTTTTCTTGCTTCTCTGCATCAATTTTTGCAAATACTGTAAATGGCGCTGGATCTTCACTCGTATTCCATAACGCTTCAGCTGCTGCCATTTTCATTGGATGTGTCTTAATTAATTGTTGTGCTTGCGCATGACCGAAGAATAATACTAGCGCAGTTGTAAGTGTTCCAACAATGATAGAAATGCGGAACGATTTTTTAAACACTTCAGTTTCTTGAGCTTTCGTTATTTTCCATGCACTCACACCTGCAATAAAGAATGCACCAGTTGCAATCGCCGCTGTAATTGTATGCGGGAATTGTACCCATAATTGTGGGTTTTGAATGATCGCTAAGAAATCATTCATTTGTGCACGTCCATCTGCTGCCATTTCATATCCTACTGGCGATTGCATAAATGCACTTGCAGTTAAAATCCAAAACGCTGATAACATTGTTCCAATTGAAAGGAGCCAAATACATAAAAGGTGAATGCGCTTCGGTAATTTATCTTCACCAAATACCCATAAACCTAGGAATGTAGACTCAATGAAAAATGCTAATAAACCTTCAATCGCAAGTGATGGACCAAACACATCACCTACGAAACGTGAATATGTTGACCAGTTCATACCAAACTGGAATTCTTGTAAAATACCAGTTACTACACCTACCGCAAAGTTTACAAGGAATATTTGTGTCCAAAACTTCGTCATCTTCTTATAAATTTCTTGTCCCTTTACCACATACAACGTTTGCATTAGCGCAATGATAAAAGCTAAACCAATAGACAGCGGAACAAAAAAGTAATGGAAAATCGTTGTTGATGCGAATTGTATTCGTGCCAATTCGAGCGTTTCCATACTACAATCACTTCCTTCATAATTTTTTATATCGTAATTTCGATTGAGTTGTATGAATAAAACAACTCAAATCTTAGAAATATAGAAAGATAAATTTGTTTATGTACTTTTAGAAAATATAAATTTTCAGTTTTCAAGATAATTACAAAAGAACTTTCTCATAAAATTTACCTTTTCACTATTTCAGTAGTGTTTTATCCGTTAATCGAATTGTATAATATACCTGCATAGTAAATTCAGTTGATTTTTGACGTATTATTGACATCATTTTGTCTGAAATATGTCTTTTGTCATTTTTTTGAATCAGATTTTTTTCATTACTAAAATGTATTTTTTTAATATAAGACTTACTTTCGCATCAATAAAATACTCGTTTCCCTCTTCATACACTTGACTTTCCCATGAAAAAATGTCCTCTAAACCAACAAATAAATCAGTTAGTTTTTTGTCAAGAGAAAAATATATTTTTTAAAATTCAAACACAAAATATTGTTATTCAAAAATAGAAAATATCCTCCCTCTTACTAGACTAAAAATTCATTTTTTTGTCATTTTTCCAAACTAAATTCATACATAAAAAAATACCGAGAATCGATTAGACTCTCGGTATTTTTTATATTATTTTGCTGTATGTTTTCTAACAGTCGGTAAAATTTCAGTAGCAATTAATTCGATGTTTTTCTCAATTTGATTAAGTGGTACACCACCAAAATCAACCTGTGCCATAAAACGTTGTTGCCCAAACAATTCATATTGATAAAGCATTTTTTCAATAATTTGTTGCGGGCTACCAACCATTAATGCGTCACGGTAATCTACTGCATTTGTAAATTGTTCTTTCGGATACCCACCACCGCGTAGTGTAAGCATACCAGCATTAATATGAGGATAGTATTCATTAAATGCATCTTGTGAATTTTTTGCTGTATAAAATAAACTCGTCGTTGCAACTGGTAAGCTTGCTGGATCAAATCCACTTTGCTCAGCAGCCTCACGGTAAGCATCTACTGATCCTTTAAAGTTAATAGCTGGACCACCTAGTGTTGTTATCATCATTGGCACACCCGCGCGTCCTGCTTTAATTGCACTCGCTGGCGGGCCACCAACTGCACGCCAAATTGGTAAGTTATTATTTTTAGCTCTTGGAATAACCGATGCGTGTGCAAGCGGTGCTCTGAACTGTCCATTCCATGTTACATGTTCCTCTTTATTAATTTTTAATAAAAGATCCATCTTCTCTTCAAATAACTCTTCATAATCATTTACATCATAACCAAGTAAACTATATCCCCCAATACGCGATCCACGACCAGCTACGATTTCTGCACGTCCATTAGAAATCAAGTCAATTGTAGCAAAGTCCTCATATACTCGCACCGGATCAGACGTACTTATTATCGTTGCTGAACTTGCAATTTTTATATTTTTCGTAGCTTGTGCAATCGCTCCTAAAATAACTGTATGAGCTTGCGTTGTAAAATGCGTTTGATGACTTTCACCGACAGCAAATACATCAAGTCCAGCTTCATCCGCTAACTTTGCTGTTTCAATTAACTCATGAATTCTTTGTTCTGCGCTAATTTTCTCTCCGTTATGTGGATTTAAAACGTGATCCCCAATTGAATATAATCCAAACTCCATTCCTTTACCTGTATCCATACGGTATTTTTCCATAATTACTCTCTCCTTTAATGATGTGGTATTAGCTTCTCTTCTAAAAACGTTAGTAATTCAAATATATCTCTCTATCACTTACAATGTCACTTGATTAGTCAATTGATGTTGTAAAAAAAATTACTCTTGCGGTAATTCTTTTTTTTCACTATGTTTATGAACTTTCGTCATTAGCTCGTATAATATTTTCTGCTCTTCTTCATTTAATACATCATCAAAAAACGAAGATTGAAACGCAAGTTGCTCTGGCAATGCTCTCTCTAAAGCTGCTTCTCCTTGCTCTGTAAGACTAATCGTTTTCGTTTTCCAATCTTGTTTTCGTACAATATATCCTTCTTTTTCAAGACGAGTTAACATTCGAGAAATACCGCCCTGTGTAACAGTTACCTTTTCTGCTAACTCCATTTGCGTTAATGGCTGATACGTACGTATTTGCAAAAGAACATCAAATTGAGCTGTCGTTAAATCAAAACGTTTTAAAAACTCATTTGACATCTGATTACTTTGGTTTGTAAATCGTATTAAACGTAACCATATTAATGATCCTATCGTATTATCACGCATGTTTGATCACATCCTATCGTGAATCTTACTATCACTTTACTACGCAAGTGATAAAAAAGCAAGAGAAAAAGTGAAAAATATCTCATTAAAAAATAACGATAAGAAAGAATTCATTTAAACATGAATTCTTTCTTATCGTTATTTTTAACTTTCCATTTCATTCATTGCTATATTTAAAGCTCCTGCTGCTTTGGGCCAACCAACATAAAAAGCCATATGTGTTATCAATGCAATCAATTCATTTTCTTTAATTTC
>NZ_BOQB01000343.1 GCF_018332475.1 Bacillus sanguinis
CTGACTCTTCTTTATTATTCTCACATTCTTTCTTTCTCTTGAAAGTAACTAATATTATCCCGAAGCCACTTTCGCTCTGACATAAATAAGTTCCCTCGTTTTGTATATACTTTATCAAACGTCTTTAAAACTTCTTCACAATCAACAAACTTATGTAAATAGCGAAGCGCGATGATGATCTCTGATTGATCAGTAGGCTCTACTTCATTTTTACGTCTTCTAGAAACAACTTTAGTTACACGTTCGCAAATTGGCTTAATCGCCATTTCATCTCCATATGCATAAATAGCTCGAATGGCCTCATATTGCACCATGACATTTCTATCAGCTAAAGCATCAATATAAACTATTTGTAAGTCTGTTCTTCCGATTTCTGCTAAAGTCTCAATAGCTGCTGAACGAATATACGCACTATCGCAGTGTAAAAGTTTCGTTAAAGGTAGAATTGATCGCTTTGTTCCAATCTCATATAAAGTGGCACATATATTTACAATATCATCTCGATTCTCTTCCACTGTAAGTAACTTCAATAAAGCATCTTCTGCTCCCAACGATTTACACAACTTTAAAGCGATGACAGCAGAATAACGAACTCCACTATTTTTATGATATATGTAAGGAATAATTTTATGCGCATTGCTTGCTTCAGATAATTTACTTAAATCTATAAGCATGCTATTTAACACTATCCTGCTTTCTTCAATTTCTAACCGATCTATCAAATAATCTGCAATATACATCTCTTTAGTATTTATTGCAAGTTGTGTAATTAAAAAATAAAGGTTTGTTTTTATATATACTTTTCGTGCTTCCATTACTTTCTCTTGCAAGCAAGAAAAAAGAGATACATCATTTAACTGCCTTGCTTCTTCATACGCACATTGCCGAATACCTACTTCTTCATCATCCATCCGCCTTAATAAATCAGCTATATACTCTTCCATCTCCTTCTCTCCCGTCCAAATGAAATCTATCTCTTTGCATTCTATATACGATAGACTACCATTTCAACAGAAAAAAGAGGATGCCACAGCATCCTCTCCTTCCCTATTCAACACAAGTAAACTGCGTCCAAGCTCCTACGTAATCTAGTAAGAATAACTCCTCTTCCGCAATTGTACCGACAATATTTTTCCGTTCATCTATCGGCATTTCCTTTAGAATGATTTGCAGTTCGCCTTTATACTTACCAAATGAGTTGTTACCAATTACAACTTGCCCTCTTTCCTGTAATACACTTTCGCGTACTGGGAAGTCATAGTCTTTGTACTTTTTACGCACTTCTGTAGAACGTACCATATATTCTGTTATATCGCCGCGTCTTACGTGTAATTCTTGCAGTGTCGCTCTCTTCTCTACTTCAGTCGCTTCGTCTACAAATTGTACTTTCAGCTGCAACATGTAACGATTTAAGTTTCCTAGTTTCTCTAACTCTTCTTCACTCGCATAAGCATTTCCGATAATCACATCATCAATAAGCCCTGTCGCCCATAAATGTTTCGCTTGTACTTCAATCGGTAAGTTACGATGTTGTTCTAACGTACATAATCCGTCATTAATATCCCATGGACCGATATCCGCTGCATGTGACGTAATAAAGGCTGCCGTGCGAATACCATGTTTTTTAAAGCGTTCACTACAGCGAATGAAATAATCATATGGCAGACCAGTGAATTTTTGCGGATAAAAGTTATGACAGCCAATTAAAGCTGGTTTATTCGCCTGGTGCGAAAGAATATTTTCTAAGTATGCAATATCGTTACTTACGTTTAGCTCAATTTTTAAGCCGTACGGATTATTCGTCATTTTCGCTTCTGTTAATCCGTCAAATCCTAGATCTAAACGAATACCGTCTGCACCTAATTCTGCGAAAAATGATAGATCGCTATAGCTAATACCAAGTTGATCAAATACTGCCGGAGCTACATCTAAAATAACTTCCATATTATTATCTTTTGCATGATTAATAATTTCTTTAAATTCAGCTACAATCTCTTCTTTCGGACGATTCACAGATAATAAACATGTGAATATTCTTGAAAAACCGTGGCGTGCCGCTGCCGAAATGTATGCCATATCTTGTTCTTTCGTTGAATGCTCTGGATAAAGTGAAATTCCTAATTTACGCTCCATGCTTTTGCATCTCCTTCACACGTTGTATTAATGCCATGCTCGTAAATCTATATTTTGCAGATAAACATGTTGCACATAAAATCGTTGGTACAATAATTACGTACGGTGATTGTAACCCGAACATTACATAAGCACCCATTGAACTACCAATAAATACAATTGATACGAGTAGTAAAACTAATAAAGATTTACTTTGTACCCATTTTGAATAATGTGCAATACACTGCCCCGCTACGAATGTAATTAAGATGATAATTGCTCCGAGCATTCTGTTTTCTCCTCTCCTGCTACTTGTTGTTTCTCATACATTTTGAAGAATGGATAGTAAATAACGAATGAGATAACAAAGTTAACAAGTACAAGTACACCAGCCATAATTGTCCAGTCCGTACTAATAATCGCTGCAATTGGTGCTAACATCGTAAATGGCAATTTCGCCATCATCATCGGAATCATACCTGAAACAACTGCGAAATATGATACTGTCGTTGTCACTAACGGTGTAATAACGAATGGAATAATTAAGATTGGATTCATTACAATTGGTGCCCCGAAAATAATCGGTTCGTTAATATTGAATAAACCTGGTACGAATGATAATCTACCTAATTCTTTTAGGAACTTAGATTTAGAGAACATAAACATAATAACTAAAGCTAACGTTGAGCCTGATCCACCGATCCATACGAACCATTGAATAAATTGCTCTGTAAATAAGTTTGGTAATTGATGTGCATTTCCTGTAGCTGTGAATACTTCCATATTTTCAAGAATTGCTGAATCCCACATCGGACGAATGATTGGTCCTAAAATCGCAGGGCCATGTATACCAAATGACCAGAAGAACACGATTAAGAATACTGTTAATAAACCGCCGAATAAATTATTTCCTACTAATACTGATTTTAGTGGTGCGATTAAATATGTGATTGTTGTATTTACATCAAATTTTAAACCGTAACGAATACCCCAGAATAGAAGAATAACGACTAAAGTTGGAATTAATGCTGCAAACGAATTTGAAACTGCTGGTGGTACACTATCTGGTAATTTAATTGAGATATTATGCTTAATCATAAAGTGATAAATTTCTACTGCAATCAATGCTGTAACAATTGCGCCGAATAAAGATGTTGCACTTAATGTTCCTACTGATATATATCTGCCTGCATCAATAACACCTGGTACAGCTTTCGTAATTTGAATTGGTTCAACTGATGCTAGTAAAAAGGCGAGTACAGATAGTAATCCTGCACTTAACTGATTGAGTTGATAAAAGTTCGCGAGCGAAGCCCCTACCCCAAATGCTGCGTATAACGCCATTAAACCTACTGTAAATCGGAATGGAATATCTAAAATATGGCGAAATGGTGCAATCCACTCCATATATGCATCAATTGGTAGGTTTAAAAAGATAACGAAAAATGATCCGACAATCGTTAACGGTAATGTAGAAATAACCCCATTTCGAATTGCTAGTAAATGTCGCTGTCCGGCAATCTTTTGTGTTGTTGGCATAATCTTTTGTTCCATAAAACTCATAAAACCATTCATCAAAACCCCTCCTCTTTCTCTTTACTACGAAAGAACAAAATAAAGTTATAACATTATAATGTTTATATTTAAAAAAATATAATTATGCTAAAACTAATTGTTCTGCTTGCTTCAATACTTTCAAACCATCACACATGCCATAATCTCGTTGATCTATAATCGCAACTGGTATATTGTATGAATTTGCAAGAGACTCTACGGCTGGAAATAAATATTTCACTTGCGGACCAATTAAAACAACATCAGCATTTTTTATTTCCAGTTTCACAAGTTCTGAATCAACTGCTTTAATTTTATAATCCTTACCTTGTTTCTTTGCCTCTTCTTGCATTTTTCTTACGACCATACTCGTTGACATACCTGCTGCACAACATAATAAAATGTACATCTTATACTGTCACTTTCTCTTCTACTCGTTTATGAAGAGTAATAAATTCTTCAGCAAGCTCTTTCACTGTAATTGCATTCATTAAATGATCTTGTGCATGCACTAACAGTAAACTGATTTCTGCATGATTTCCTCTTGCTTCTTCTTGAATTAAATCCGTTTGAATACGATGAGCTGCTGAAATTTCTTCACTAGCAAGTACCATCTTTTCACTCGCATTCTCAAAATCTCCTTGTCTTGCAAAAGCGATTGCCTCAAGCGCCGCGCTTCTCGCGTTGCCACCATGTAAAATTAACGCAAATGGAGTTTGCATATCAGTCATTTTAAATTCCCCCAAGCTATCTTTTTTCTATATTGTTATCTTATTATGAAAACGCATACAATTAAACATAAAAAACTTCCGTTATGTAACGGAAGTTTTTATATACTTTTTTAAAACGATAGTAAAATCTCTTGAAACTCTTCAATACCTTCAGTGTGAGTTAGTTTCTCTATCGTATTTTGACTAGACATAATATCATATAAAAAATCATAAAGCCGTTGTAAATCTTCATTATTATTGCGCTTTACACTAAATAAAATAATTACTTGTACTTTTTTATCTCCCCAATCAACAGCCTTTTCAAGTGTACAAAACATCAAAAATGTTTTCTCACTTAATAATTGCATTGGATGAGGAATCGCAACTAAATTTCCAACTGCTGTAGGTGATGTATTCTCTCTTTCTATAACAGAATCATAGAAGTTTTCTGGTACATAGTTTTTCTCAGCAGCTTTCTCACATAAAAACTGGATAACCTCTTCTTTCGTAGAAGCGCTATGATTTAAAAAGATTAAATCTTCCTTTATATACTGTTGCACACTAGTATTCACATGCGTAAACAACTGCTGACCGATTGACTTAATCTCTTTATCATCAAATATTGAATTCACTTTTATAACAGGAACAGGCAAACCACTCGGTATATGAATCGTACTAATAATACAATCTATTTTATCTTTATAAAGGTCTTCCACTTTCAATTGATAATAACCTGTAATTCCCACAATCTCTAATTTATCTCGGAACTGTGATAAAATTTTATATTTCAATAGCTGGGCGCTTCCTTGACCAGTCGCACAAACTAATAAACATCTTTTCTTTTGATTCTGTTCCTGTAAACGACTTATCGCTCCTCCAAAGTGAATCGCAATATAACCAATTTCACTTTCCGGAATCGATTCTCCCGTATATTCACCAATTATATCTCCAACGAGAACCGCAATTTCAAAAGCATACGGATAATTTTTTTTCACTTCTGCCAAAAGAGGATTTCTCGTATTTAACTTATACTTCAAACGGTTTAATAACGTTTTTAAATGAACACCAAATCCAAATAATAATTCTTCATCATAATAAAAAATAAGATTCCGTTCTTCCGCTACTTTAAAAAGAATATGTTGCATGAATGCATATAAATCTTTCCCTAATAATTCTTCCACATTTTCATAACGATCCTTCGCGGTAACAGCAGTACTTAATAAGTGCATTGTCACATATAAAACTTCTTCCTCTGGAAATGAAAGATGCAACTCTTTCTCTAAATCCCCTACAATCTCTTTCGCAATGGTATATTCTTTCTTTATGATAAGTTCAGCTTGCTCTTTATTTAGCCCTTTCATATAATGTTGATCTTCACAACGCTTTAATGCGATTGCAATATGAATGACTAAATTATCAATTTCTATATCTGATAAATATATCGTTCCTCCCTCTATATACTTTAATATAACCGAACGGATAAGCGGTATATGCGGTAACGATACATATGTATCACTCTGCTCAAATTGCTCATGAAACGGCGTATGGTCATAACGCGGTAAACCATATTGTGATAAACAAGAACGAATATGAAACTCCTCTCCCACAATACGTATACCATAATACGGTCTCTTTTCAATTTTTAATTTATAACGACCACATATATCTGTAACATCTTTCATAATTAAATTTACAGTCGATTTACTCACATAAATCTCCTCTGCTAACTGTGAAAGCTTCACATATCCCTCTGTCGTTAAAATACGTTGCAGAATGTACGCTATCCTTTCTTCATAAGAAGTTGGGATCTTTTCAGTCTGTTTTTGAAATAGGCTCAAGCAAAACTCTTCAAACTTCTTCGTTTGTATAATTTCTAGTTCGTATCCAGTCCCTCTTTGCGATTCAATTTTCGCTCCGTTTTCTTCCAATATATCATTTAATAATTTTATATCTTTTTGAATCGTCTTCGTTGATACATGTAAACGGCTCGCTAAAAAAGCTCGATTTAACATCGATTTCTCTTCTAAAAACTCTTCTAAAATAGAAATTAATCGCTGATGCACCTTTGTCATGGCTCTTCCTCTCGCTCTATATATAAAAAGGAAAAAGCTGCTGAAGTCAGTAGTTTTTTCCTTTTTTATTTAATCTATTTCTTTAATGTAAATCCGAATTTATCCCATGCTTGTAAATAATCTAATAAGAAAATTTCTTCTTCCACAATTCGGCCAACTACATTTGTTTTTCCTGTATTCACCATATCTTTTAAAGCAATTTGCAATTCACCTTTATATTGGCCATATTGCTCATTATCAATTAGAAGATCGCCACGCTTAATTTCACGTGTATTATGAGGTTTAAACTCTTCCTTTTTATATTTCACACGGCTTTGTGTAGAGCGAATCATATATTCAGATACATCCCCACGATAAAAATGAGGTTCGTCTAATACGATAATTTTTTCTAGTTCTGTCGTTGTATCATATAACTCTATATCAAATGTTTGTTTCTCTTTATTTAATGCACCTAGTGCTTGTAATTCTTCTTCTGATGCATACGCATTCGCAATAATAACATCATCAATTAATTCTGTCGCAAATAAATGCTTCGCTTGTGTTGTCATCGGTAATTCACGATGCTGCTCTAACGTACATAAGCCTTCTGTTACTGGCCAAGGTCCGTATGTTGCATCAAATGATGAAATAAAAGCAGCCGTTCTCATACCGTAATCTTTAAATTGTTTCGAGCATTTAATAAAATGATCGTATGATAATCCTGAATAACGATGTGGATAAAAATTATGGCAACCAATTAAATTTTCACGGTTTGGTCTATGGCTCATAATGTTATCTACATATTTCGTACCGTTACTCATATTAATTTCAATTTTTAAGCCGTATGGATTGTAAGTCATAATCGATTCTTCTAAACCAGAGAAACCGACATCTAAACGAATACCATACGCACCGAGTTCATGGAAGAACGATAAATCATTATACGAAATACCTAATTGTGTAAAGACAGACGGACTAATATCAACTAATACTTGGAACCCTAATGCATTTGCATGAGAGATCGTTTCTTTAAACTCTTCTATAATTTTCTCTTTTTCACCATCTACAGATAATAAACATGTGAATATACGAGTAAATCCGTATTTACTTGCTAATGTTATATAATCCTTATCTTTCTCTACTGTTGAATGTTCTGGATAAATAGAAATACCTAATCGTCTCATATGTACACGCCTCTTTCTTCATCATATTGTAAACCTTTTCAAATATATGTAGCGAAAAAGTATGTATCCCCTTCTCTTCCACTACCTTTTGAATCCGCTTTCGTTAAAGAAAAAACAATTTCTATCATTCATAACAACTACTAGTCTATACATCTATACTTTACATCTTTTTTTCATAGTTGTGTAGTCTTTACACAAATTTGTCAGTTTTTTTACCTCGAAAATTGTTATACGTTTTCAAGGCACCTTCCTTGACTGTTACATTGACCAATACATATACTCGAAAGAAAAGAGAAATTTTATATAGGGGATGAATATATGGGAGAGGCAATACTCGTAAAACGAGAACCGTTATGGACGAAAGAATTTATGGCGCTAATTCTAGCAAACTTATGTATGTTTTTAGGGTTTCAAATGTTAATTCCAACTTTACCTGTTTATGTGAAAGAAATTGGTGGCACAAGTTCCAATATCGGATTTGTTGTCGGCATGTTTACCGTAGCGGCACTTTTTGTTAGACCGCTAACTGGAAACGCCCTACAGAAATTTAATAAAAAAATCATTTTAATGATCGGTACTGCTATTTGTTTACTCGCTATGGGTAGTTATCTTTTCGCTTCAACCGTTTTCCTATTGCTTGCCGTTCGAATTTTACACGGAGCTGGTTTTGGTATTACAACGACTACATATGGAACTGTCGTTTCAGATTTAATTCCGCAAGCTCGCCGCGGTGAAGGTATGGGATATTTCGGTCTTTCTGGAACGATTGCAATGGCGCTCGGTCCACTTATCGGACTTTGGCTTATGCAAACATATAACTTCACGATTCTTTTTTTATGTGCACTTTCCTGTACAATTGTTTCATTAATATTAACGAAACTACTTCAAATCAAAAAATCGCCGCAACCACCACAGCAAACATCTGGTACTTTTCTCGATGGATTTATTGAGCGCAAAGCTTTACTTCCTTCACTATTAATATTATGTATTACATTAATGTACGGAGGAATCGGGAGCTTTATTACATTATTTGCTACGGAAGTCGGAATTGCTGATATAAGCCTCTTCTTCTTATTTAATGCACTTGCAATTGCTGTCACTCGTCCGTTTTCTGGAAAGTTATATGATGCGAAAGGTCATGCATTTGTTATTATTCCAGGAGTTATTATTACGTTTACAGGTATTATTTTATTGTCGTATACAACTACCATTCCGAGTTTAATTATTGCAGCAGCATGCTACGGAAGTGGATTTGGAGCTATTCAGCCTGCACTACAAGCATGGATGATTGACCGAGTAGCACCGCACCGACGGGGAGTCGCAACAGCTACATTCTTCTCAGCATTTGACCTTGGAATTGGAGCTGGCGCAATTATATTTGGATTCATTGCACATTTTACAAATTACGCAACTGTATATCGCTATTCCTCTCTATTACTTATTGCTTTCCTATTCATTTACATTACAAGTATAAAAAAACAAAAACATGGAGATAAAAACAAGGAAAAAGCTGCTGGATAATTCAGTAGCTTTTTATTGTTTTAAAAGAATGGTTCTCCCTCATTTTGCTGTTATAAAACTACATGCATTTTCCTACATATTTTTTTAACTTTCATCAAAAAATATACGATGAACTCACAAATATTTCCCTTGATACACAAATGAACAACACTATTCCGAAGAGTGTGATTTCTTTACAAAATCATAATTTGAATAAGATAAAAACCAATTAAATCCAGCTATTTCTTTAAAGATTTGTAAACTTTTTATCCCTTTGTAAATTTAGTGTAAATTTTACTAATAAACCGTTTACAGTACCTCAAGGTTTAGTTAATAATTACATCGTACATGAAATTTAAGGAGTGGAATGCGTGGAATACAATGTTCAAGATATGATCTTCCAGTTCATTGGTGGATTAGGTATTTTCTTATTCGGGATTAAGTACATGGGCGATGGACTGCAACAAGCAGCTGGAGATCGTCTTCGCGATATTCTAGATCGCTTTACAACAAACCCACTGATGGGTGTACTAGCAGGTATGTTAGTTACTGTATTAATCCAATCAAGTTCAGGAACAACCGCTTTAACAGTCGGACTTGTAAGTGCCGGATTTATGACATTAAGACAAGCAATTGGTGTTATTATGGGTGCGAACATCGGAACGACAGTTACTGCATTTATTATCGGAATTAAAATCGGGGAATATGCTCTTCCAATTATGGCGGTTGGAGCAATCTTACTATTCTTCTTTAAAAATAAAAAAGTACATTCTTTAGGTCAAGTTATATTCGGGTTTGGTATGTTATTCTTCGGTTTAGAATTAATGAGCACAGGTATGAAGCCTCTTCGCTCTTTAGAATCATTCCAAGAATTAACGGTTAGCATGAGTGATAATCCAATTTTAGGTATTGTTGTTGGTACAGTCTTTACTTTAATTGTACAAAGTTCAAGTGCAACTATCGGTATTTTACAAGAACTATTCGGTCAAGGTGCAATCGATTTACAAGCTGCCCTTCCTGTATTGTTCGGTGACAACATCGGTACAACGATTACAGCTGTATTAGCAGCAATCGGTACTTCAATTGCTGCAAGACGTGCAGCATTAGTTCACGTTATCTTTAATATCGTCGGTACAATTATCTTTACAATTATATTAATACCTTTTACAAATTTAATTCTATACTTCCAAACATCATTAAACTTAAATCCAGAAATGACAATTGCATTTGCACATGGAACGTTTAACGTAACGAATACTATTATTCAATTCCCGTTCATTGCAGTATTAGCATGGATTGTAACAAAAATTATTCGCGGGGAAGATGCTGCTATTGATTTCAAACCGCAACATTTAAATCCAATCTTTATTGAGCAATCTCCAGCTATCGCTTTAACAGAAGCTCAAAAAGAAATCATCCGTATGGCTGAGTTTTCATTACATGGATTAAAAGAAGCAAACCAATTTTTAAATACACAAGACAAAAAACACGCTGATATGGCTACTCAATTAGAAGGAGCTATTAACAATTTAGATAAAAAAATTACCGAGTATTTAGTTCTACTATCAGAAAAACCACTTTCACCAACAGACTCAGAGAAACATTCTGTTCTAGCAGGTGTCGTTGGAGATATTGAACGTGTCGGTGATCATGTAGAAAACCTTGTAGAACTTGTTGATTTCCAAATTTCAAACCGCGTTTCCTTATCAGATGACGCACTAGCTGAACTAAATGAAATGCTTGAGTTAACAATTTCAACATTACAAGATGCAGTCGAAGCTTTAACAAACTTCGATACTGAATTAGCTCAAACTGTTATTGCTAAAGAACGTAAAATTGACCAAATGGAACGTGTTCTTCGTAAACGTCACGTATTACGTTTGAACGAACGTAGCTGCTCAGGTGATGCAAGTATCATCTTCGTTGATATGGTAAGTAACTTAGAGCGTATCGGTGATCACGCTGTAAATATTGCTGATGGTGTTTTAGGTGAACAAGGTAAAGTCAATTTAAAACAATCATTATAATTAGAAAAGAGACGCTAGTTTAAGCGTCTCTTTTTTCATTTTATATTTACAACCGTTCTTCCTTTTAACTTTCCTTGCAATATAAGTGTAAACTTCTCTTCTAACTCTTCTAATGTACATTCTTCTGCATAAGATAGTAACTCTTTATTTTTCCATTCACTCGCTAAAAGCGTCCATACATCTCTTCTCACATTCACTGGGCATTGCACAGAATCTATTCCTAAAAGACTTATGCCTCGCAAAATAAACGGATATACCGTTGTTTGCAATTCCTGCCCTGCCACATTACCGCATGTCGTTACACAACCACCATACTTTACCGTTTTTAAAGCTGTTTCTAGCATATGTCCACCTACAGTATCGATAACTCCTGCGTATATCCCTTTTAGCATTGGTCTTCCTGATTCATCATTCAACTCCGTACGATGAATCACTTTTTTCGCTCCTAGACGTAGTAACATCTCTTCCTCTTCCATTTTCCCTGTCGCCCCTACTACGTTAAATCCTAACTTACTTAAAATACTAACAGCTACACTCCCTACGCCGCCTGTGGCACCCGTTACTAAAACATCTCCCATATTAGGCGTTATGCCTGCTCGAATAAGCTTATATACCGATAAAGCAGCTGTAAAACCTGCTGTCCCGTACATCATACTTTCCTTTAATGACATTCCCTCTGGTAAAGGGATGATCCAAGATGCTGGCACGCGAATATATTCTCCGAAACCACCAGAAGTATTCATACCTAAATCATATCCCGTTACAATGACTTGATCTCCTACTTTAATAGTTTCATCTTTACTACTCACAACTTCTCCTGCTGCATCAATTCCTGGCGTATGAGGATACGTCCTCGTAACCCCTTTATTACCAATAGCAGAAAGCGCATCTTTATAATTTAATGAAGAATAATGAACCTGTATGAATACGTCCCCCTCAGGTAAACTACTTACTTCTCTCTCTACAACGTTTCTTACAAACTGCTTACTTTCCATTTCGTTCACAACGATTGCTCGGAATGATGTATGATTCATTATGCTCTCTCCTTTATCCGTCAAATTCTTCTTTATTATATAGAAGAAACAAGTAAACCTACTTATTTCTTCTTGGCTATATTTCAACAAATCTTACTTCTCTATCACTTTCTCACAATACATATTTTCATTTCTACTAAAAAAACTTATACTTATTCTATATCTTAAAAATAAAATATAGAAAATCTGACTTTTTATAAATAAATTGAATTTTTACGAAATGTAAATGATTTGTAATGTTTTTTTTCGCTAAATTTCATTATAATAAGTGGATATGAGTGTCGTATTTCAATCCAAATGAAGGAGTACAGGAAATGGAGCAAAACCCATCTTTGCAAGAAAATACACGCAGTAAACCGAAAAAAAGTAAGAAAAAAACAAAAATTATTATAAGCGTTATTCTATTCTTTTTAATAATAGGTGGCGGTTATACTTGGTTTTTAGTAAATAAAGCATCTTCTGCTGTTCGAAATGCCGCACACGATTTAGCGCGCGGTGATAAATCTGATTTACGTGATAAAGCTGTAAAACCTATTACAAATAACGTCTCTGTCTTAATCATGGGTGTTGATGAAAGCGATGTCCGTGGGAAAGAATATGGTGAAGCTATAAGAACGGATGCACTATTACTTGCAACGTTTAATAAGGATAGCAAAACTGTAAAACTATTAAGTATTCCACGAGATACATATGCTTATATTCCAGTGGAAAAGAAAAAAGATAAAATTACACACGCTCATGCATACGGTTCTACTAAAAACGGAAAAGATGGTGGACCACAAGCAAGTATTGATGCAGTTGAAAAATTACTAAATGTTCCTGTTGATTACTTTGTAAAGTTTAACTTTAAATCATTTATGAAAATTGTCGATGATTTAGGCGGCATTGAAGTCGATGTACCGGTTGAATTTACTGAACAAGATAGTAATGATACTGCTGATGCAATTCACTTAAAGAAAGGTGTTCAAAAGCTGAATAGTGAAGAAGCTCTTGCTCTTGCTAGAACGCGCCACATCGATAGTGATGCAATGCGTGGGCAACGTCAACAGCTCGTTATTGAAGCAATTTTACACAAACTAACAAACGTTGGATCTGTAACAAAAGTTGGTAACATCATTGATGATATTAACGGACAATTCGTTACAAACTTAACATTCGATGATATGCTTTCATTCTATAAGTATGGATCGGATTCAGAAATTGAGAAATTGCAACTTCAAGGTGAAGACTGCTATATGGCAAAAGGTGACGATACATGTAGCCAATCTGCTGGTGGTGGCCGAACATATTACTACAATCCAGATAAAAAAGAATTAGCAAAAGTTACAAACAATCTTCGTGCTCACCTTGGATTACCTGCATATACAAAAACAGAATCTGATTCAAAGAAAACAAACTCAGAAAAAACAAAAGAATCTAAGTCTGAAAATTCAAGTGAACGCGAATCAAGTAACAATGAATCTAAAAATAAGAATAAAAATAGTAGTGAAGACACAGAAACATCGTCTAACGACAATGAATAAAAAAGAAGCAGTTCTCTATGGAGGTAGAGTACTGCTTCTTTTATTTCTTCACTTTTAAAAATCAGAACTTTCTAACTATCTTTTTTAATATTTTTAAATTATAATAAATAGTAGCAATCTATTCCAATTATCAGGGGGCTCATACATATGAAAGCTGCAGTAAAACATAACATCTCAGATTTTAAAGACTACTTAAAATCCAACGATATATACATGGAAGAAAATATAGATGAAAATGATGGTTCTGTTCATTTTTCAGTAGGGTTAGAGACAGAAGCTGGCGCAAAAATTCAACTGATCGCTGCTTTCCAAAACGAACATCCTACTGTAGATATATACTGCTTCAATGTTGCTCACGTACCGGATACAACAGCAACAAATGATATTTTGCACGTTATCAATGAATTAAACACATCTTATCGATTTGCAAAATTCACATTAAACAAGCAAAATGCAATTGATATTTCAGCATCACTTGCATTCTCAGAGCCAAACTTTAATCCCGCACTTGTATTTGAACATACGAGAATGCTATATAAATTAGCAAATGACGAATATAAAAACTTAATGAAAGTTATTTGGGCATAAATAAAAGGATGGGCTGCAAGCAGCGCCATCCTTTTATTTCAATAACATATCAATCCACATCTTAACAGCAGTTCCTACAATCAAAATCGATAACATATATTGCAATGCTTTTTGATTGATCCTCTTCCCAACTCGTGCTCCAAGCGGCGCAGCAAAGATACTTGCAATCGCAATAGTAAGAGCTGGAATTACAACTACTTGCCCAGTTATTACTTTTCCAGTCGTAATCCCTACTGAGGAGATAAACGTAATAGCAATAGATGTTGCTATTGTTGTACGTATCGGCAATTTTAAAATAACTAGCATAATCGGAACTAATAAGAAAGAACCTCCAGCTCCTATAATGCCTGATGCTCCGCCTACAATAAATGCTAACAAGCTTGCTAACCATTTATTATATTCCACTTCATCACCATTATTTCGTTTCGGTACGAACATCATAATAGCAGCAATTGTTGCTAACGCTGCATAAACAACATTGACCGTATGTTCCTCTAATACGTTAGCACCAAAACTCCCTATGAAACTTCCTATTAATATACTAGCTCCCATATACATAACTAGCGTTTTATCCATATCATTACTTTTCCGATAGGCCCATGCCCCTGCAAAAGTTGCAAAGAATACTTGCACCGCTGTAATGCCACTCACTTCATGTGACGTATAGCCCGTAAATCCTAGCAATACCGGAATGTATAGGATCATCGGATAATTAATAATCGCACCGCCAATCCCAACCATTCCTGATATAAACGATCCTATAAACCCAATTATAAAAAGTAATACGACTAAACTCACCTTATATCCCCCGCCTTCTAAAAAGAAGGTGATTTAAATGAATAAGTTTACATTCCCATCCGAAGCATCTGCTAAATAAGCTCCTACTCCTGCAAACTCTACCCCTTCCATAATCTCTTCCTCTTTTAACCCTAATAAATCTACCGTCATTTGACAAGCGACAAGTTTAATCCCCTGTTCTTTCGCCAAATCCATTAAATCTGGTAAAGGCATCGCATTATGTTTTTTCATAATACCTTTAATCATCTTTGGTCCCATACCAGCAAAATTCATTTTTGATAATCCCATCTTATCCGCACCGCGTGGCATCATCTTTCCAAACACTTTTTCTATAAAAGTTTTCTTTACCTTCACAGGTTCATCTTTCCTTAAAGCGTTTAATCCCCAGAAAGTATGAAAAATAGTTACCTCTTGATCGTACGCCGCTGCACCATTTGCAATAATATAAGCAGCCATCGCTTTATCATAATCTCCACTAAACAAAACGATTGTTGTTTTCTTCTGTTGTTCCATGTTGTTCTCCCTCCGATTACCTATAGGGGTATTTATTTGTTTATAAAAAGGCTCAAATCACTTACTTCACTATATGACTTTACCTTCCCACGCTAACATACCACCTACCATATTGATCACTCGAAAACCGTAACCTTCTAAAAACTGAACTGCCCTTGCACTTCTCCCGCCTGAACGGCAAACGATAATATATTCCTGATTTTTATTTAACTCATGCATACGAAATTCTAACAGTCCTAGTGGAATGTTACATGCTTCTGGAATTTTCCCTTCAGCTACTTCTTCTACTTCACGTACGTCTACGATATTCACTGCTTCTTTACGTAACAATTTTTCCTCTACTTCTTTCGCTGTTATTTCTTTCATCTTGATACTCCTTCCTTACAAAGCGTTCATACCGCCTGAAACATTGATAACGTGCTGAAACCCTAATTTCCTTAATACTTTTGCTGCTTGCTTACTTCTCATCCCGCTCTGACAAATAACGATTACTTCTTTATTCTTATCTAACTGATTTGTCTTACTCGCTAACTCATTTAGCGGGATATTTTGAAATCCTTTCATATGATTTCCTCTATATTCACCTACTGTGCGCACATCGATAAAGTACTTTCCCTGTTTTCCTACTATACTTTTTAATTCTTTTCCGTTTATATTTTGAACACCTTTCACAGGTAAAAAGCGTGAAATAACAAACCATGCAGCAAGTACAATGAAAAGCGTACTTAATATTGAGTTCATATAACCAACCTCTCTACATTTATAAAAATACTATGCCTTCTTGATCCAAAACTTCAGCACATCGCCTTCCTCTTCACTCTTTACGATGTCATGGCCACTTTTATTTGCCCACGCTGGAATATCTTTCACTGATCCTTTATCCGTTACCTGTACTTCTAACACTTCTCCAGTTTGCAAAGTATCCATCGCTCTCTTCGTTCTTACAATCGGCATTGGACATGCTAAATCTTTCGCATCTAATACTTGTTTTACATTCATCATCTATTCCTCCACTTTTCATTTATTTTATTATTCATGAACTGCACAACGATTTGGACCAATCTCCATTTCACGCTCTTCATCTACACTCGGGTGAATTTTACCCATATTGGTTTGACGGATTTCTTCATATGCATTTGGCTGAGGTGGTAAATTCTCTGTTACAACTTTACGGAACTCTCCCTCATCCTCAATATTTAATCCAGCATTATGCTCAAATAAATCTTTTAATTTTGCACTAACAATACCACTTTCGTCCATTTCACTTATTTTTGAATAATGAGCCGGTAACACAATTAAACTTTGAGATAGTTCTTTATATCGGCTATACAAAGTATTACGTAAATCACTTACCCAATCTTCAGCTTTCCCAGCAAGATCTGGACGCCCGATTGAATCTACAAATAAAATATCGCCTGATAATAAATAGGAATCATCTACAATAAATGATGTACTTCCAATCGTATGCCCCGGTGAGTATAACGCATCAATTTCAATTTTAGTACCCCCCACCGTAATAACAGATCCTTCTACAAGCGGTTCATATGAGAAGACGACTTCATCAGCATCTTTTGGAGGTAACCAATACGTACCACCGACTTTTTCAGCTAACTTACGCCCTCCAGAAATATGGTCTGCATGTAAGTGTGTATCCATTACATTCGTAATCGTAACAGCATGCTCTTTCGCAAATTCTTCGTACGCTTCAACTGTTCTTACTGCATCAATAACTGCTGCTTCACTATTTGAAACGACCATATAAGATAAACAGCCTTTTCCAAGGCGGTTAAACTGGTACATACTTCCGCCATTTTTTAAATCTCCAACTTTTATAGGCTTTACATATTCACTCCAAGCCTTCATACCACCAGCTAAATAATAAATATTTTCTAACCCAGCCTCCGTTAACTGCTCTGCCACAAATATAGAAGACCCTTCTTTTGCACATACTACTAAAACATCTTTATCTTTAGGTAGTTCACTTACAATATGATCTACACCCTCTAATAAATCAAAGTACGGCACATTCATTGAAATAACTTCTTTCCCTTCAATTTTCCAATCTTCATAATCCGTTTCATTACGAACGTCTAAAATGAATAACTCTCCGAATAAAACTTTCTCTGCCACATCTTTTGCTTGTAATGATTTAATGCTCATCTTCTTACCCCCTGAGGTATATTTTTATTTAAAAAAATTTAATTCGTTATATTCCCTTGCCACTCTAACATACCTGGAATGACATTTTTCACATTTGCATAACCTTTCTCTTTCAACATATGGCAAGCAACATCACTACGGTTACCAGTTCGGCAAACAACATAAATTTGCTTCGTCTGATCTAAAGCTGCACTGTCTAACTCTCCTAACGGCATCGAAATGGCCGATGGAATATGACCAAAGGCGAATTCCGCTGCTTCTCGAACATCTAATACAATACACTCTTCATCACTTAATAATACCTCTTCTAACTCCGTATTCGTAATTGTATGAGGATACTTTGCTACTTCATTCACTTCATGCTCATGTGCTTTCCTAACATAATGCATCAAAACATCGGCCTCTTGTTTCGTCCCGATATATTGATGTCCTACTTTATTCGCCCAACTTTGTATGTCTACTGTAGACCCTTTATCTGTTGCTTTAATTTCAATCACTTGTCCTGACGCCAATCCTTGTATCGCCTTCTTCGTTTTCACAATCGGCATCGGACAAGCCAAACCTTTGCAATCTAAACTCATATCCACTTTTATACTCATAGTCGATTCCTCCACAATTTATATACATATACCTGTAGGGGTATAATAAAATTTTTTTGAAAATCTGTCAACACTTACGTTTGACAGATTATCGGCTTTTTACAAGTAATTGAACAGCTTCTTTAATTAATTCTTCATTTGAACCATTACCACTTTCAAACTGTTCACGTAAACATTGCTCTAAATTTGTTCCCACAACAAGTCCAATTGTACGATCAAGTGCAGAACGAGATGCCGTTAACTGTGTAATAACCTCTCGACAATCTTTTCCTTCTTCCATCATACGAAGCACACCACGAACTTGACCTTCAATACGTTTTAATCTATTTTTCATATCTTGATTATATTCCATTCTATAATCACCTCATTACCATTATGTCACTATTTATAACTTATGACAATATACTATACCCTATAGGGTATTTTGTAAACCCCTATTTTTAATTTTTATCTTATACATTCACAAAAAACAAAGTGAAACCTTCATCTATAGGCTTTCATCTTCCACCAAATTTTGAAGTGGAAGATGAAAAAATATCAATATACAATACGGTCTCGTAATACTGTCCCATACAATTTAAAGCCACCATCTACATTTTTTACCTTATATCCTTTTTCCATTAACATGCGTGCTGCAACATACCCTCTCATACCGAGTTGACACGTAATATATATATCTTTATCTACTGGCACTTCATCCAAACGATCACGTAATTCATCTAACGGAATATTAATAGAGCCTTTAATCATTCCTTGCTTTAGTTCATTAGGCTCTCGAACATCAATAAGATATCCACCATTTTCAACAATACGATCTATCTCATGCCATTGTACTGTGTCCACAAAACCATCTACTATATTACTTGCCGCATACCCTACCATGTTTACTGGATCTTTTGCAGAAGAATAAGGCGGTGCATATGATAATTCTAAATCTGGCAAATCAATTACAGTTAAATTTGCTTTTATTGCCGTTGCAATAACATCCATACGCTTATCTACACCGTCACGTCCTAACGCCTGTGCTCCATAAATTTTTCCGCTATCTTTACTAAAAATTAATTTTATTAGTACTGGCGTAGCATTCGGATAGTACCCGGCATGAGAATTTGCCTGCACATGTACTACCTCATAGGGTATATTTAATCGTTTTAATATTTTCTCATTTACTCCAGTCGAAGCAACTGTTAAATCAAAAACTTTAGCTACAGAAGTTCCGAGCGTACCTTTATATAAAGAATCCGTATGACCATGAATAATATCTGCTAACATACGACCTTGACGATTAGCAGGCCACGCTAACGGAATCATCGTTTCTGTTTCAGTAACAAAATCCTTCACTTCAATCGCATCACCAATTGCATATATATGTGGGTCCGACGTTTGAAATTTCTCATTTACTTTTATCGTTCCTCTAACTCCTAACGCTAATCCTGCATCCTTCGCTAAACTACTCTCTGGTTGTACACCAATTGCTAAAATAATCATATCTGTTTTTATAATTGAACCACTTTTTAAGCGTATAACAGTCCCGTTCTCTTCTAATGCATCTACACCATCTTCAAAAACAAGCTCAACATTGTGCTTTTTCAAATGCTCATGTACATATGCTGCCATTTCATAATCGATTGGTGGCATTACTTGATTTGCCATCTCTACAAGCGTAACATCAATTCCTCGTTCTCTTAAATTTTCAACCATTTCAACTCCAATAAATCCGCCACCAATAACCGTCGCATGACGTGGTTTCTTCTCATCAATATACGCTTTAATACGATCAGTATCCGGTACATTTCGTAACGTAAACAGTGCCTTCGCTTCTTCAATACCCGGAATAGGTGGAACGATTGGTTTTGCCCCTGGTGAAAGAATTAAAATATCATATTCCTCGTTATATGTTTCATTTGTCGTTACATTCTTTATAGTAATTGTTTTCTCTTCTTTATTAATCTGTACTACTTCACTCAATACACGTATATCTAAATTAAAACGCTTTGACATTCTTTCAACAGTTTGTACTAATAATTTTTGTCTTTCTGTAATGACGCCGCCAATATAGTATGGTAACCCACAATTTGCGAATGAAATATACTCACCGCGCTCCACCATAATAATTTCATCATCTTCACTTAATCGACGAAGCCTTGCAGCTACTGATGCCCCGCCCGCAACTCCGCCTACTACAACTATTTTTCTAGACATATTTTAAACCTCCATAGTATTTAATTTTCTCAAATATTACAAAAACCTATACCTGTATGGGTATATGATAAATTATAAAAAAGTTAATTTCAATCAATATGTCTTTCTTTCACAAATTTGAAACAAATAAAGTGAAACTTTAATCAGTGGGGGTTTTGTTCATCTCCC
>NZ_BOQB01000344.1 GCF_018332475.1 Bacillus sanguinis
GTATGAAAATAAATGGTATTCCAATTGAAAATTTACTTGAGTTATATAATAAAGAAAAAGTTAACCTGTAATGGTATAGATAAACTTGTTCGTAAATCTAATGTTTCGCGCAATAATTATGTAAAAATAATATAAAGAAATAAAGGAGAGAAGGGGTTTCACGCAGGAGGCTAGAATGAAGAATATGTATTGTAAAGAATATGGAGGGAAGAAAAAATGGCGATCAAAGTAAGAGCGGTAGAAATACAAGATGCTAGAGCGATTCACCGTATATGTATACAAGATGACGTTTTACCTTATATGGTTTTCTTGCCTAGCATGCGTGTAGATGCAATGGAAAATAGAATTCAAAATTTAGCACCAAATCAATTTGAATTTGTTGCAGAGTATGATAGGGAAGTTGTTGGATTTGTTGGGTTAACCCAAAGTCCTGGACGTAGATCTCATTCGGGTGAATTGTTTATCGGGGTAGATAGTGAATATCATAATAAAGGCATTGGAAAAGCTCTTCTTACAAAAATGCTTGATTTGGCTGATAATTGGTTAATGTTAGAGCGAGTGGAACTAGGTGTTTTAGAAACGAATCCGAAAGCGAAAACGCTATATGAAAAATTTGGGTTTGTAGAAGAGGGAGTAAAGGTAGGAAATTTGAAGGCTAACGGAAAGTTTATTAATGAAATTATGATGAGTCGTTTTAGACCTAATGGTTTAATCATACATAATGGATAGTGAAAAGCATGACATTATACTGTCATGCTTTTTATTTGTTAGTTGTTGTTAGGCAGTTTTGGTTGCATTAAAAATAGTGCTAAGCCAATAAAAATAACTGTAATGCCTAGTCCTTGTTGTAAAGAAATAGTCTCATTTAATATAAAGTAGGCTAGTATACAAGTTCCAATTGTTTCTCCTAAAATACTCATAGAAATTACGGTAGCACTCATCCATTTTAATAACCAATTGAATATTGTTTGACCTAAAATCGTAGCAATAAACGCTAAACCAATCAAGCAGAGCCAAGTTTGTGTAGAGTAGTGGATAAAAGATTCGTGTTTCATGTAAGCAAATATACCAAGAAAACAGGCACTACTTCCATAACTAATTACTGAATACGGTATAAGTGATAGGTCTTTACGAACATGTTGGCTAATGAAAAAGTATGCGGTAATAATTCCGGCCGCAATAAACGCTAAAATATCTCCGTATAAAGCTTCGCCACTAATTTGGAAGTCTTGCCATCCGATAACGATACTTCCTGAAATAGCGATGAGGCAACCAATAATCGCTCCTTTCGTAAATCTTTCCTTAAATAAAAAATAACCACCAATCATTGAGAACAAAGGTTGTAACGTTACGATAACTGTAGAGCTTGCTACAGAAGTATAATGTAATGATTCAAACCAAAGTACATAATGTGCTGCTAAAAATAATCCAGATATGAATCCGAATCCCCATTGTCTTCTTGTTACTGTTTTTATCTCGTTTCGATTATTTTTATTAAAAAGTAACAAGGGTAACAGAATTAGTGCAGCAAATAATAATCGATAAAAGGCAATGATAGCCGCAGGAGCATCGGCTAATTTTACAAAAATTGCTGAAGTTGATAAGGCGAATACGCCGAAAAATAAGATGAAATATGAATGAATAGGTGATTTCATAGTTTGTTCCTCCGATAGAATGTTTAATATAATAAACTAAATGCGATATAATATACAAAGGTAAGTATATAAGTCCCGGAGATAATAGGAAAGGATTATTTGCCTTTGTTTAGTATGTCAGCACAAAAACAACGAATGATGCAATATGATGGACGAAAGGAAGTTTTTACTATGATACATGATAGACTCGGACAAACTGTATTAAGTTATCGTAAGAAAAATAAGATGACAATTCGCGAATTTGCTGATTATGCAGGGATTAGTACTTCATTAATTAGTCAAATTGAACGAGGGCATGGGAATCCTTCGTTAAATGTATTGGAATTAATAGCGAAAGCATTAAATGTACCGCTATTTACACTGTTTATTAATGAGATTGATACAGATTCACTCATTTCTAAGAAGAAAGATAGAAAGAAAGTATATCGGGAAAACAATGATCACATTGTATATGATGTATTAACACCCGATTTCATGAAAGCGCGTATTGAAATGTTAATGATGGACTTAAATAAACAAGCAAATACAACAGAAAGTCACTATTCACATGAAGATAAAGAAGAAATTGCTGTTGTCATGAAAGGAGAAGTGTATGTGGAGTTAGAAGGAAAAGAATATTTTTTAGAAGAAGGTGATGTTGTACGTATTCCGCCAAATGTGAAGCATCGTTTTTTGAATAAAAGTGATGAATCGAATCACATTTTATTCGTATTGACGCCATCTTTAGGATGAGTATAAAGCGATTTTTATCATGGGGGATAAAAAGATGGAAAATAAAACTGTTTTAAGAGATGGTCTTTCAATTATTTCTCAATGTAAAAAAGAAACAAATGATATTTGGCATGCACATTTCGGAGCAGCTGCTATTGCTAGTTATTTTTTCATGAAAGATAATAATATGGAAGAACAAATAACACGTAGTATGTATTCTCAAACGAAAATAATGTTAAGCAAGCATAACTTAGGTGACAGCATCGCCCAAAAAGAAGAAATTGATTTTAAAATCGCTGAAAGAATGATTATAAAATCATTGGAACAAACAATTGATGAACTTCATTGGGTGGGGCATAATGTCATTTATGCTGCATTAAGTTTATTAGCTATAAAAGAGTTAAAAAAATGGGGAGATAATCAAGAGATTGAAGGGATTACTAATCTTATATTATCATTTCGAAAAACAATTCCAGGCAGATCGTGGATTGGTTTTACGACGAAGGAAGTAAAACAATTAAATATAAAAGAAGAGATAGAAAGTGAATTAAGAAATCCGAAACTATTATCGAAGTTTATTTTAAAAGAGCTCTCGCAATTTAATATTATTTATAGAGCGGAAGCACACCATGATTTAATTGGTCATTTACTTACTTTTTCTCATGCAATTAATATTATGTATGACTTGGGGCATAGAGATATATTTCATCGAGGGATACGACCACTGTTAAAGCTAGTATACGTGTTACGTGCTAGTCAAAATCTTATGCCGAATACTGAAATAAATTTGCACTCACCTATAGATCGTTTACCTTTAATCGAATCTAAACGTGCTCATGTATTACCAACAGAAAAACAATTTTGGCTAAAAGACCATAGTGCATTTGATTGGGATTTCGGACATGTCTTTAAATTCTCATATAGTTACTTTGATCATATTAAGAGGGCTCCAAAATATAAAGATATAACAGTAGAGAAATTTCGATTTATTATTAATACGTAATGGAGTCTAATATCAATATAACGGGGGGAAATTTAAAATTTCTTTGTTGATAGTATATTATTTTTATATTTGTAAGATTTTACATACGTGTTTTACTTTTACTAATTATGTAAATAGGCTATACTAAAATACATACATTTTAGTATTGGAGAGAGAAGTAAAACGACATGGAATTAGTGAAATTGGAAAAAGTAATTGAAATAAAGAAAGAAGAACTTTTATATTTAGTATCGGAT
>NZ_BOQB01000345.1 GCF_018332475.1 Bacillus sanguinis
GAAGAGCATGTTGATGTTGTAAAGCAATATAAAAAGAAGGTAGTTGCTTATAGTTTACGCTCTAAAAATCTTCAAAATAGTGATATGTTCGTGTCAGCTGATTTAGCTTAATACTCATATATAAAAAGGAATCCATGGCATATGGATTCCTTTTTACTATTTACTGAAAAATAAGCTCTGTCTTCAAACTATCTTTCGGTAACAACCATCCTTTTTGTTCTATACTCTTCATTAATACTTCTCTTTGTTCTTTCGCAATACTTTCCTCATTTGTTTTAAACGACACTTCTATTACGAAATCATCTTCTATTTTCCCTGTATTACTTAGTGGCCAAACTTCAATATTCGTTTTACTATTTTCAAACTCCCCTGTATACCTTTTCATTAATACAGGACCATAAATACGGGAATCCCTTAACATCTCTTCTCCCCAATTCGTATACAGCCATTTGTTCATTTTCCCTGGTAACTTTTCTATTAACATGTTTTGAGCAGCCTGTTCGTTCGGTAGATCAAGTACCCCATATCCTTTCGCACTGTAACTTTTCTTATTTGAAATACTTAACGTTTTCTTCTCAAATCCCCAGTCTATTTCTGCTTCATAATTATCAGTTTTACTGTCAAATCCATCTTTTTTAGCTACTTCTAGTGCATCTTGAATTACACCGTTTTGAATCGGGTATCTTTTTTTATATGTTAGCTCAAAATCTTTACTAAATTCTTTCTTTCGAATTCTGGCAAACCAGCCTTCATTACTTAAATTTTTATTTGTCGTATCTAAAAACTGTACTTGTATTCTTTCATAATTTGTACCAGTCTGGAAATACTCTAATACATCTTGCTTCATCTCTTTGTTATGACCTAGTACTTGTTCTGGCTTTAATAATAACTTCACTTCAAAACTAGGTGTCATTGGACTAGCGGCAAATCCTTCCTTAACGTTATAAAGCAAACAACAAAAGAAAATACTTACGAATACAAATACTCTTTTCATATACCTATCCCCTTTACATTTCAAATGACTTCTATACGTTCCATAGTAAGTGAATATACATTTTCATACCCTGCCGTGCTAAGCTTTTTCTGTAATCGATCTGTATCCTCTTTCAATGCGTGTACTAACACCGTATGTTCTGGTGATAATGTATTTAACATCTCTTTCACATCTCTTATACTTTGGTGAACTTTATATGGAACTCGCTTCACCCTACATTCTTTATCTACACGTTCTTTCAAAACTTTTTCTGCAAAACTCCCTTTAGCAATATGTCCAGTAAAGATAATAGAATTTCGTTCGTCACGTCGAATTTGTTCATAATATAACTGCGCTCTTTTCATTTGCATATTCGCATCACTCATTACAACTATTCCATAACTATGTTGCGTATCGCTGTCATCATCCATAACTATTACGTTTCTTTTTAAACTCTCTATTAGCTCTTCAAGTTCTTCATTATTTTTGATCCAATCTTTATATACGATCATTTCTTCGAATCCATCCAAAATTTCTTGATCTACTATAATGGGAAGTTCTTTATATTTTTTATATAAATACAATACGATATCTTGCGCCCTACCAAGAGATGGCAATGGTAGTAACGCTATTCCTTTCTTCCCCGCAACTCGTTCAATTTCTGTACATAGTTCGTTTACTCGTTCATATTGCGAAACATCATCAGTATGATAAGCAGCATCTACAATTGCGACTTTTATATCACCGCGCAATTTCTCAGGTAAATTAGCTCGCAATATGTTAGACTCCGCTGAATAATCTCCAGAATAAAATACATATGTATGGCTCATATCCACTAAAAACCAAACAGCCCCTAATACATGCCCACTATACCCCCATTGAAAACGCAATGTAGGTGTAATCTGTATCCATTCATTCGGATTACTGATCTCATCAATATATACATAATTTAAATCTTTAACATTTTGGTCGTTATAAGGTAAATGCCATCCTTGTACCAAATTGTAATTTCTCCATTTTTCATAATAAGCGGGAAGTTGCTCTTTCGTATAACGAGTCGTCCAAATTTTTTTCTTATATCCATACTTCGCTAATAAAGGCAACCCCATCGTATGATCTTCATGAATATGTGATAAAAATACTGCATCTAAAAACGGTACAACTTCCCTATCTATTTTGGGATAACTATCCTCATATGATCGATTAATACCACAATCAAACAATATTTTCGTCTCTTTATTTTTTACGAAGTAGCAGGAACGACCGTATTCTCCCGCTCCTCCCCATACTTCTATCCTCATCATGCTACCCCTTTTCGTTTTTGCTCCATATGCTGCAGAAGTAATAAACATAGTGTTGTAAGTCCAACTGAAACGACAGCCATCGCCATTCCAATAGATACTTCTCCTTGTTCAAATTGAGCAAAAATAAATGTTGCTGACGTTTCTACTGATGGAGGTAGTACGAGAAGCGATGCTACTAACTCTCTAATCGAGATTGTAAATGTCATCGCCCATCCAGCGAGAATACCCGGAATAATAAGAGGTAATATTATTTTCCTAAAAATATAAATATAATTTCCAGAAAAAATACTTCCTACCTGCACGAGAGAATCATCAATTTGCCCGAGCGATGATTTTACATACTGCACCGTATAAGGTAAAAAAAGAACAACGTACGTTACGATAACCATGACTGGTGTATTGTAAATTGATAGGGGCATATAGGGTGAGTTCCAAAATAAAATAAGCCCTACAACCATCACGATTCCTGGTACCATATTCGGTAACATACCGCACATATCAAGCCACTTTTCAGAGGACTTTTTCCCCTTTCGAATCATAAGCGCCAAAAAGACTCCAATAGTAGCAGCGATAATCGCTGTTATAAGTGAAAAAAGAAAACTGTTCCATAAAGCTTCTAATCCTGGGGATCCCATTGTAAACAATGCTTCATAATGGCTCGTTGTAAAGTTATTTACATGTAAGCCACCGCCTCTTAATTTCGATAATGAAGCAATTAATATAGAAAAATATGGGATTCCAATTGATACGATTAATAAACCAATTACATAAACCCATGCTACAATGCGCGTAAATATAGACAATGTATACCTTTTAGATTTCACACCTTTTCCACTAACCATTGCATATGAGTACTTTCGATTCAATACATTTTGCATATACCAAATGAGCATACATGCACTAAGTAATAAAGAAGATAATGCTGTTGCGCTACTAAAGTCAATCGGCCAACTCGAAATAAATTTATGAATCTCTGATGTTAACACATGAAACCCTATTCTTCGTCCGAATGTAGCCGGTGTTCCAAATTCAGCAATCGTCTTTACGAAAATAAGTAAAGCACCCATTACATAACTTGATACTAATAGCGGCAATATTATTTTTCGTAAACGATAGAAAAATCTTCCGCCATGAACTGCTGCAGCTTCTTCTTTACTACTCCCAATTTGAAGTAACGTGTTTTTCAACATAAAGTATAGAAATGGGAATAAATGCAGACTCATAATTAAAACCATACCTCCTAAACTAAAAAACGAAGATGAAATCGTTTTTAGCATCGGAAAAAACTGTTCGAAATAGCCGTTCGGTTGCATGAACAAAATCCAGCCCATCGAGCCAATATACGGCGGTGTCATAAATGGAATCATAAAAACAACATCTAACTTACTATACTTTCCAACATCTGTTTTACTCATAATGAACGCCAATGGAAATGCAAATATAGTAGCCCCGATTACAACGAGTACGCCTAGAAGCATCGAGTTTAGAAAAATCCCAGCTAATCCGCCACTCTGCATCACTTCAAACGGCTTTAAAAAATTCCAACTACTATTTTCATATACACTAGAAAGTAAAATGAGAAAAAGCGGAATGACGATTAACATCGCCACAAGTAACAACGCTACCGTCATTCCAACTTGTCTTACTGATACGAATCGATTTACCATGTAATCACCATCTTATTGAAATACTTTCTTAAACTGTTTTCCTATTTCATCTTGTTCTTTCTCAACTGTTTTCCAATCAATATTTAATACTGGAATCTCTTCCACATTTGGTCTATTTTCAGCTTTTATATCTGTTCTACCAGGCAATAAATATGCTTTAGAAATTTGTTTTTGTACATCATCTGATAATAAATAATCAATAAACTCTTTTGCACCTTCTACATTTTTACTATCCTTCATAATGCCTGCTGCGCGTGGACTAATAACTGTTCCGCTTTTTGGATAAACAATATCAACAGGTTCACCCTTTGCTTTTGCACTGTACGTCATATAATCAACACCCGCAATGACCATATCTTTCGCACCTGTTACTACGGGATCTAACGCTTCTTGGTTTGCCCCCGCTACTGTAACTTCATTTTTCTTAAGCTGTTCAAATAACTTCCATCCATCTTTTCCATTCTTTTTAACATATCCTGTTACAAAGTCTAAAGCTGAACCTGAAAGTGCTGGATCTGGAAGATTCACTTTCCCTTTCCATTCTTCTTTTGTTATATCGCTCCAATCTTCAGGTGCTGTCTTCACATTTTTTGTATTGTACACAATTCCTAATGCGGAAGCGCTATACCCGAAATAATGTCCTTTATCATCCGACCATTCTGGACGAAGCTTATCAGCTTGTTTCGCTTCTTTATAAGCTAACGTTTGACCATCTTTCTTTAACCCTTCCATCGCCGGTAAAGATGCAAGTACGACTACGTCAACGACTGGTTTTTTCTTTTCAGCTTCCATTCTCGCTAAAATTTTTCCAGTTGTCCCTTGAAACATTTCCACTTTTATGCCCGTTTTCTTTTCAAAGTCCTTTTGAATTTTTTCTGCTAATCCTTTTGGCCCTGCACTATATACCACTATTTTCTTTTCATTAGTCGTTTTACTTTTTGCATCTGCATTGCCTGTCTTTGAACTACACCCTGTTACTACAGCCGAAAATAATAACGTACATACAAATAAAGACTTAAGCGAACTGAATTTCTTCATACGATTCTCCCCCTATATGATGAATACATTTTTTTGGCACATATAACGATACTGGTTTACCTATGCTTAATTTACTATTGTGATAAGCTGTCCATATTCCAAGTGCACCCATATTTACTTTCATTTCATACCGTTCTCCTACATATGTAACGTGCTGAATTTCACCTGTAAACATTTCGCACATTTCATTTTTTGTCCAGCTCACATGCTCTGGACGAACCATTTGTTTCCCCTCTACAAGCCAATTTGCCTTACCAACAAATTTTGCAACAAATTCATGAGATGGCTTCACATAAATATCTTCTGGTGTTCCTTTTTGTAATACTTCTCCTTGTTTCATGACAATAATTTGATCTGACATTGACATCGCTTCTGTTTGATCGTGCGTGACATACAATGCCGTTAATCCAATCGAATGAACGATATCCATAAGCTCTAATCGCATTTCTTCTCGCAAAATCGCATCGAGTGCACTCAGCGGTTCATCAAACAAAATAAAATGTGGTTTTGTTACAATCGCTCTAGCAAATGCGACACGTTGTTGCTGTCCACCAGAAAGTTCATGCGGATATCTTTTCTCCATCCCTTGCAAGCGAACTCTCTTTATTGCATCTTCTACTTTTTCCCGTAATTGATTCGTTTGCTTTGTAGCTCTTAAACCAAATGCAACATTTTCAAATACAGTCATATGCGGCCATAAAGCAAAATCTTGAAATACCATGCCGATATTACGTTCATGAGGAGATGTTTTAATTTTTTTAGCAGAAGAATACATGCACGTATCCCCAAAATATATTTCACCTTTATCTGGCTCTTCAAGTCCTGCAATCATTCTAAGTAAAGTAGTTTTCCCGCATCCCGAAGGCCCTAAAAGTGTGGTGAATTCACCTTGTTTCATAACAATTTGTAACGGTTTTAACGCCTGCGTTTTTCCAAAGTTCTTTTCTAATCCATGAATTTTAATATCCATCTTATCACCTCTCTCCCCTCACTCTTAACCTGCTTTCATTCTATCTGGAAGACTTATACTGAATGTTAATGTACTGTAAAGATTAAATTAAAAAACTTCTAATAAACTATTTATTTCTATAGATTTTTTCTATAGTTAAAATAAAAAAGGCGGCAACTCATAATGAATCTCTTAAAATTAGAAATTGTAGTGCTTATTAAGAAATATAAAAAACTTACGATTGTTGCAGAGAAACTTGGTGTTAAACAACCTACTATTACATTCCATATAAAAAGCTTAGAAGAGGAACTCGGTGTTCCTTTATTTGAATTACGTTCAGGAAGATATTTCTTAACAGAGGCTGGTGAGGCACTGCATCATTATGCTTGTAAAATAGATGCACTGATGAAAGAAGCTAGGCGGGTCACGCAAGAGTTTAAAGATTTTCATAAAGGCGCTATAACAATTGGCGCTAGTTATGTACCAGCGACTTATCTTTTACCAGAAATTATTCACCAATTTCAATGCGAATTTCCAAATATAAAAATAACACTTATGGTAAAAACAGCTCCTGAAATTCGAACGATGCTACAAAATCATGAAATTGATCTCGGGGTAATTTCTGCGGCACCGTTTGATGAGTCACTTTTAAAAGAAACAAAAATAATACCTGATACACTTGTTCTTGCTTTCTCAAAAGAGCATCATTTTTCAAAAAAAGAAAATGTATCATTACAAGATATCGAAAAAGAACGTATACTATTGCATCGTAATCCATCTACAACAAGAGATTTACTTACAAAATGGATGTTAGAACATAACATTACGTTCCAATCTGAAATTGAATTAGATTCATTAGAAACGATGAAACAAATTTTAACATATGGTAATGGAGTAGCCTTTATTTCTAAACTCGCTATTGAACAAGAAGTACACCGAAATGAACTATGCTATATATCCATCCCTGGATTTGAATTTCAACGTAACATTTATACGATTCATCATGAGGACAGATGGAATTCTAAAATTATTTCTTTTTTACTACATAGCATCACTTCTTATGCAGCAAAAAATTAAAAGGCTGTCGTTATACACGACAGCCTTTTAAACTATTACTCTATTTATTTTTCTTCGCTTCAATTTTTGCTTGTGCCTCTTCAGCCTTATCTAATGCTTCTGAAATTTTTTTCTCTTTTTCTTTCACATCATCTATACTATCGACAGCTTTAATGAGTTTATCGATTCCTTCTTCTTCTACTTTTCTCCGCTTTGCTACTCTTTCATTTACTTTCTCTTCTACATCTTTTGCTTTTTGAAGCATATTCTCTGCATTTGATGTTACAGCTGTTTCAAGTGCATCGTCTTTTTTCATTTGCAACACTTCATTCGCAATGTCTTTCGCTTCTAAATACTTACCATCTTTTAATGCTGTAGCTCCGTGATCCATCTTTTCGGCCATTTCTTTATATGATTTCGCTTTATTTCCTGACTTTTCTTTTTCCGCTTTTTCAAACCACATCGTTGCATCACTATATTTTTCATCTTTCAATGATTGCATACCTGTATCAATATACGTGTCATAATTACTACATCCAGCCATTACGACTAACAGAAAAAGCATAACAAAACTTAATTTTTTCATGCTGTTGTCTCCTTTTCTTTGCCTGCTCACTATACTGTAACATACATAAAAAAGAGTTTCAAAAACTAAAATACTAATTCGGTCATTTTTATTTTATTAAGTCAAATTTCCTTTTAGGCTGACACATCCACTTGCTTTTTCATTACATGCTTCTTTACGCCTACTAATACAACTAACAATAAACCTCCGCCTAATGTCATCATAACAATGCTAGTTGGCAATATATCTAATAATAATCCATACACAATCATACCGAGCGGTGCGATTGCAGTAGAAATTGTTTCAAGTAAGCCGAAAACGCGTCCTAAATAACTTGGATTTGTCGTCTTTTGCATATGTACTTGCATCGGAATATTTACAACCATCATTGATATACCAGTTAACGCCATAAAAGCGATATAGTAAATAAAACTTGCTACTTTCGGAATGGTAACTACTAATGGAAACACTGTACATAAACTCAAACTCGCAAATAAAAACAATCCAATATAAACAGAGCGAAACGGATTATTCACTTCTTTACGTATCGATAAAACAATTGCACCAATTAACATCCCAACTGCTAACATTCCCTCTACAACACCGAGTTGCTTCGAAGATAGATGCAAATTTTGAACAATAATATATGGAAGTGAAACGAAAAGTGCACTCGCAAAAAAGTTTACCCCTACTGCAATTTTCATTAAACCATATATTTCATGCTGTCTTTTTACATATGAAAACCCTTCTTTTATACTCGTCAAGAAATGCTCTTTACTTTCAGCCATGTCTTTTTTGTATAAATCAAATACGATAAATAATTGCACAATTACCGCTAAAAAGAATGTAATACTATTTAACAAAAAGAACGACTTAATAGAAAAGAAACCAAATACAACCCCGCCAATAATCGGCCCTAATATATTTGATAAAGAAGCTGCCGTTTGATTTAAAGCACTTGCTTTTTGAATACGCCCCTCATCCACTAAACTCGGAATAGACGACGTTAATGCAACAGAATAAAAACTTGCACAAATTGATAATAATGCTGCTGAAACATAAATAAACAGAAGTGATGGCCCAAAAGTAGTTGCAAGGATAAACATAATAAACATTGTTAAACTACTTAACAAATCAGTACCGATGACGAGCCATTTTCGATTGACGCGGTCAGCTACAGCACCAGCAATCGGTCCACAAATCAGCCTTGGAATCGATCCGCAAATAAGCGTAGTTGCAAACCCCATTCCTGAACCCGTTGTCTTTAATACGTATAATCCCATTGCAAACGTATAAATACCCGCCCCTAACAAGGACGTCATTTTTCCAATCATCATTAAAATAATATTTCTCGTTGCAACTTTCATTCTTGCATCAGGTTGTCCGATACTTATATCTCCCATTTTGACTCTCTCCCCTTAAAAGTTAAATTGTGTTAAACTTATTATATAATCGACTTTCTAATTTTTACAACAAAAAGTTAAATACAATTTAACTTTCCAACTATAAAGGAGCAATAATATGGCAACTCTCGGTGAAAAAATTAAAGCGTTACGTAAAGAAAAAAAACTTACACAAACAGAGCTGGCAGGTTCGAAACTTACAAAAAGTATGCTTAGTCAAATTGAAAATGGAAAAGCTACACCTTCCATGAAAACATTACAATATATCGCTGAAAAACTTGAATGTGAAGCGAGTTTTTTATTAGAAGATGATGATGTAGAAATTGTAGAACTCATTACAAAAATGGAGCAACTCATAAAGGAAAACAAATGTGATGAAGTGTACAAGACTTTACTACCTATCGTACAAAAAGAACTCCCTTCTACTTTAAATACGGCTCGTATATACAAACAATTCGTAACTGCTGCTGTGATTATGAAAGATTACAACATTGAATCTTACGTAGAAAAAGCTGTTTCTATTTTCGAAAAATATAAGTTATACCGCGACAGTACGGAAACAAAATTAAAATTATCTTTTGCGATATTCACACGTAAAAAGTATGCAGAATGTTTACAACTTATATCTAATATTAGAAATAATTATGAAGAGAAACATTTAGAAATGGATCTCATTATACATATTGATTTATGTTTATATGAAGCCATCATATTACTAGCATGTGGCGATTATGAAAAATGTGAAGAAACGATATTAGAGACACTCGCATTTTCAAAAAAACATCAAGTGTATTATAAAACAGATGTATTTTACCGGATTTTATCTTACCAAAAAGTCATTACAGTTGATAAAGAGCGTTATTTATATTACATAAAAAAATCTGAGCAATTTGCTATTTTTACAGAAGATACTCTATCCATTGCGATGACTAATATTTTAAAAGCCTACTATTACAACACGATTACTAATGAATATACAATCGCATTAAAACATCTAGAACAATATCGAGAAAAACTAAAAGATCAGCCAATTTTTCAAGATGACGGATTGTATTATCTTGAAAAAGGAAAATCTTTATACGGATTAAAACGTTACGAAGAAGCTTTAGAAGCATTGGAACGTGGTATTATACCAGATTATATGAACCATCCACTTGATCAATCGTGGCTTACAACAGCAGGTGCATATCGTGCACTTTGTTACGTTAAACTGAATGATAAAAAAAGAGCTCTTGAAGAAGCCACAAAAGCAAATGAAATGATACAATCGTATCCGGATTCTATTTTCTCTGCATT
>NZ_BOQB01000346.1 GCF_018332475.1 Bacillus sanguinis
ATGAGCAAATGTTTGAACTGGATATAACTGATCTATATTACTTTTTATTCCACCTTTTATCTCATCTGTATGATTGGAATATACATGTAAATATGAATCTATGTTTACAAATCCGTTATTTTCGTACCATCCATGTACCCATAGGTCGTCCCTAGTCCAGGCTTCCAGGCGGTTTAGGTTAAGTTCTTTTGCTAACTTTTCTGCTTCATTTAATAGTTGATTACCAATCTTCATTCTACGGAAATCCGGATGAACTGCAATATGCCAAATCATACCACCAAGACCAGTTCCTCTTGAACAAACTGTACGTTCTTCTAATTCATATTCGATATCTATTAAACCTACAATTTGATTTTCATATACAGCTACTAGTTCTATAGCCGGATGTTCATATTTTTCCTTTTCTCTAAATACATTATCGTAATAAACTGTATCTAAAAAAGATAACACACGGCAACGTACCCAACCAGTTTCATCCTCTTTTTTATACGCTCTAATTTCTATATCCATATAATTAAAAAGCTCCTTCTATTTCTTTCATTAATTTTTCGGGTCCCGCCCCTTTATTTGACGGAATAACTAATGTAATTCCTAAGTCTGGATATACGGCTGAGCGAAAACTGACGCCTGGATCATATCCCATTACATGATATTTAAATACCTTGTTTTCTCTTGTTTCAATCCATACTCCATAGCCGTAAGACTGATTCTTATTTACTTGAATGTGAGGAGTTAAAAGTATTTTTGTATATTCTCGGCTTATGATTTCATTGTTAAATAACGCTTCCCAAAACTTCAGCATGTCTGGCGCAGTAATAAAAGCTCCACCATCAGAACCTCCTATTATGGGTATAGAGTAGACATTTGTTCTCCAATTTTGGTTTATTTCATTTTTTATATAACCGAGAGCTGTCTGTCTTGGTAATCTATCTAATGAGAAATAGCCAGAATCATTCATACCAATTGGATTAAAAATGTTTTTTTCTATATACTCCGTAAATTTAAGTCCTGTCTGTTCTTCGATTATTAATCCAAGTATGATAAACCCAGCATTGTTGTAGTGAAACTTACTCCCTGGCGTAAACATCATATCTCTATTTTGAAATAATGGTAAAAAGTCTTTTAAACTTTTTAATAGATACATAGGAATTTGCTTCCAAAGATCTTCGAAGTTATCCATAACACTTTCATCAAAATAATCCGGAATACCCGAACTATGCGTCAAAAGATGATGTATTGTAATCTCTTCATTAAAGTTTGGAAAATTAATACGTAAACACTCTTTTAACTTTGTCTGAAAAGTAATTACACCTTTTTCAACAAGTTGACAGATACCGATAGCAGTGAATATTTTACAACCGGAGGCAATTCCAAACTTTGTTTGTAGCGTATTGTTTATACATTCATTTCGATTTGCGTAACCAAACGCCTCTTCATAGGCTATGCCTTTTTCTTCTTTCACTAAAATTACCCCAGAGAAATCTATTTGCCGATGCATTTCTCTTACAATGTTGTCTATTTGATCTTTTGTTTTCATTACAAAAACCACCCTCGTTTATCAATATTGTTCACCCTTCTTATATTTCCATATATAGGAGGGTGAAACCTCCTATTGAATACCTTAAATCAAAACCAAGAGAACTATTTTGAATTGATTGACTCAGAGGAATGCGCCTTAGACTGTGTTGGCAAAAAAGTAAATACACACAATATGATAGTTATAAGTAGCATTACGAATGATCCTACAATAACGACAAGTTGTATAGAAATAAATTGAGTTGCAACTCCGAACAATATCGTAATTAAAATGGTGATGCCCGCAATCACAAGCTCATATATACTCCCAATCCGTCCCATCATATGGACAGGGACATTATTTTGATAAAAGGTGTTAAATCCTGTATTTGCATACGCCATAGAGAAAGATAAAATAAAGAATCCAATAGTAGCCATTAAAAACTCATTTGAAAAAGCATAAATTAAATAACCGATTGCGATGAATAATGATCCTATTCCAATTAAAAATAAAGGTGTTAATTTTTTTGATAAAATTGTATTTGTAATGGCTCCTAAAATAAACCCAGCTCCAGCGATACTAACTAAAAAGCCATATTCACTATCTGTTAACAATAAAACTTCTTTTGCAAATGACAATTCAAGTGAATCAGTTGCGGCCACTAAAACCATCATTCCTTGAAATAAGAAGTATACAAAAACGATATATAAAGATTTTTTACTGAAATTTAAAACGATGTTCCAATCTTTTTTTAGTACAGCTAAAGATAACTTATCGTTTGACATAGTAATATCGAATTTTTTATCAAGATTAGGTAGTAGCAATGTAATTACTCCTGATAAGAGAAATGCTATAGCATTCATATATATAGCAAACTCTGGTGTACTTGCTATTAACAATACGCCTGCTATCGCTGGACCAATTAAAAATGCACCGGATCCAATTAAACTACGTAATGAGTTGAAGCGTTGTCTTTTCTCTACTGGTATTAATTTCGCCATATATGTCATAGCAGTTGGCTCATAAATCGCACTGGCCATACTTATAAAGAATACGAATACATACACAATCCAAAGTGATGGAAGTAAAGGTAAAATAGCGATAAATACCGCACGATATATATCGAGGTGAATCATTAACTTCCGTTTATTTAAACGATCAATCATACTTCCTGACCAAGCGTTTGTAAATAAAGCGGCTAATGGTTGAATTACATATAAAGTAGCAACAGCTAAGGCTGAACCACCCATATTATAGACAAGTACATTCAGTGCTATTAAGTAAATCCACGCCCCTAAATTTGCAATACCAACGCCAGACAGTAGTAATAAAGGATATTTCCAATCTTTAAGTAAGTTTTTCATTATAGGCCCCCGCTTTCCAAATTGTTTTAAAACAATAAAAAAATCCCACCCCCAAGACTTTTAGCCTTAGGGACGAGATTTATCATCGCGGTGCCACCCTAGTTTGTTAATATGTCGCCATATTAACCTTATCAGGTACTGCATTGTAATTCATGCTTATACCATAGCTCTATAACGGGAGCTCCCGTCACACCACCCCCTAATAAAAGGTTCCGATGCGCTGCTCAGAGGCTTGATTCAATAAAGAATTTTTACTCCTTTTCAGCTAAGTGGAGCTCTCTGTAAAAAATTCATTTTATTTACTCTTCTCTTCACTGCATTTAATTTTTTCCATATTATCACAGAAATATTTAACTGTAAATAAGAAATAATCAGATATTTAACGAAACATTACTACTATTTTTTTATTTATTATTTTTTCTAAAAATTACGGTGCGTGAAATTACTTAAATCTATAAGAAAAGAGCCTATTTTATTTAGACCCTTTACTTTACGAGTTAATTTGTATTCGCCTCTGTTAACGGTTGTAAAGGTGGTTCTAAGTTCAGTTCTAATGCATCGCCTTCTTGTATATCTTGTCCCTTTTCAATGCTTTGACTCGTTACATAGCCCGTACCTGTAGTTTTTAAATCTAATTTTAATAGCTTAGAGAAATACATAACATCACGCATGGACCACCCTTGTAAATTAGGCATTTTTGCGTTGTTTCCTAATAAAAATATACGATCTCCTTCACTCATTACTTCACCAGACTGCGGATATTGTTTTTTTATTTTTCCTTCTCCTAATATTATCGGTTGGAGCCTCTCTTTTTTCACACTATTCTCTACTGTATCCATTGATTGATTGACATAATTTTGTACTTTTAATTGGGATCGCTTCGTTGCATCTGCCATTTGTTTCTCTGTATATGGCTTCACCTTTAAATATTCAAGGCTATTTTTCATAACTGGTTTAAATATTTCAGCAAGTGGCTGAGCTCCATACTCATCTCCCTTTAACTTTGGCTGCTTAATAGCTAAGTATACAATTAACTCTGGGTCATCAATCGGAGCCATTCCTAAAAATGAAAAAATAAAATTTTCTTTCCCTTCCATATAACGTCCATTTTCAGGATTCGGAATTTGTGCTGTTCCTGTCTTACCGCCTATTGGATAACCATCGACTTTATACATAGTACCGGTACCTTTTGAAGACGTAATAACACGCTCCATTAAGTCTCTTACCTTGTCCGCAGTCTCTTTTTTTATCGGATTTCCAGTTTCTTTCGGTTGATTTTCCATAATAACTTGTTTGTTTGTTGGATTTACAACTTTGTCAACGATATATGGTTGCATCATTTTCCCGTCATTAGCTATAGCAGTAGCTGCTTGAATTAATTGAATCGGAGTTACTGTAGAACCTTGCCCAAAAGAAGTTGTAACTTGTTGAATTTGTGTATTTAATAATAAAGTATTTTTACTTTCACCAGGTAAATCTATACCGGTTTTTTGGTTGAATCCAAATTTATTCATATATTGCTTAAATTTATCCGGTTTCAATAACTGATCTTCTAAAATAGAAAAAGCTACATTTGATGATCTTTCAAAACCCTCATCAAATGTAATAGATCCCCATCCAAATCCACCATTATGATCTTTAATATCAGATGAACCAACGGAATATTTTCCGGATTGGAAATATTCTTTTCCGTTATATACACCTTCATTAATTGCAGCAGCTAGCGTAAATATTTTCATTGTTGAACCTGGTTCGTATGCATTTGCGATTGGATCATTTAAAAAATATTCGATATCGCCTTTATTAGGATTAAAACTAGGTTTACTAGACATTGCTAAAACTTTTCCAGTCTTTGGATCCGCTATAATCCCTAATAACATAGAAGGATCATAGTGTTCTTGCGCCTTATTTATCGCTTCCTCTAAAAAACTATTAATTTGTTTATCAAGCGTAAGATACACATTATTTCCATGTTTAGCGGGTTCTATTTTCCCTATATCATTTGTAAGTGGGATCCCTCTTGGTGCTCCCACATATTCTATTTTCCCATTTGTCGAGCGCAAATATTTATCCAGACTCTTTTCAAGTCCAAATTTCCCTTCTGTATCTCCTTTATCGTCTGGTCTAGCAAAACCAAGTATATAGGATGCAAAATCTTCATTTGGATATACTCTTGCTTTCTCTGACATAAAGGATACACCTGGAATTTTTAAATTTTTAATTTGTTCTTTCTTTTCTCTAGATAAATTCCGGCCAACTTTTCCAATTTCAACTTGCGTACGTCCCTCATGAAAATTTTTTAATACGTCCTCTTTATCAATTTCAAGTGCATCAGCTAATCGCCCTGCTGTTTCATCTTTATTTTTCACTTTATTTGTTCCTTTTAAATTCACAACAACACGATACGTTGTGGAATCTTGGACTAGCACTTTTCCAGCTTGATCATATATTGTGCCGCGATTCGCTTCCAAAACACCATTTTTATTATGTTGTTCATTCGCTAGATCTTTTACATTCACATTATGCAGCACTCCTACTGCCTGAATATAGAAAAAACGCAAAAGCATAATAAGAAACAAAACAATAAAAGCAACCATAAAATACCGCGCGCCTTTATTCGTTTGAAGTTTATGCATATTTATCTCCTTTCTTTCACAATTACTTACTGCAATGATGTGCTATAAATTATGTAGTTTTTGCTTTCAATACTATATGTTTCGAACTTTTCTTATTAATTCCTTTAAAACAATGTG
>NZ_BOQB01000347.1 GCF_018332475.1 Bacillus sanguinis
TCATCTTCAATAATATACCTGTCCTCTCCTTTCTTTGCCCATTGTAAAAGCTGCGTTCTTCTCGTAATAGGCATAATCATTCCATATGGGAATTGATGAGAAGGAGTTACAAATACAACATTTGCATCGCTATTTTCTAAATCTGCCATACAAATTCCGTCCCTATCTAAAGACAACATTTGAACCTTCTTTTCTCCCTGTTCAAAAACGACCATTTTCCTATGATAACCTGGGTTTTCAACTGCATAATTACTTCCCTTCAACAATTGAAAAAGTAACTTCACTAATATTTGTGTTCCCGCTCCTAATACAATTTGACTAGCTGAACAACGTACACCTCTAGATTCATACAAATAGTTCGCAATTTCCTCTCTTAAGCTTAATTCCCCTTGAGGGTGTCCAAGAAAAAGCAACTCATTATTATGTGGCTGCCATACATCATTTAGAAGCTTGCGGTACGTAGTGAACGGAAACGTATTCGTATCGACTCCTGTTTGGGTGAAATCAAATGTATCGTTCTCCTCCCGAAACGATACTTCTTCTACTTTCGCTTCGCTTCCTTCTACATAAATCATTTGTTCAATTTCACATACAAAATAACCTTTTCTCGATGCTGATTCAATATAACCTTCTGCAAGTAATTGCTCGTAAGCCGCTTCTACTGTATTCTTACTCACTTGTAAATAGCTCGCCAGCTTTCTTTTAGCAGGTAATTTTGTAAAAGCTGGAATCGTTCCATCTTTAATCTCTTTTTTTATATACTCATACAATTGCACGTACAATGCTATTTTACTTTTCGCATTTAAATTAGGCGTTAATTCTAACATAACATCTGACCCCTTAATAAAACTGAAATCTGACACTTTTTACAGTACCAGAAATTATATATAATTCCTTTTATCATGTCACACATAAAAAATCAAATACTCGAGAGGGGATGCATGATCATGGTCAACAATAGACAGATTGGACTCATTATGATTATTACAGGAGCTACCTTATGGGGATTATCTGGCCCGATGATTCAGTGGCTATTTCAACATACTAACGTATCATCAATTGATTTTTT
>NZ_BOQB01000348.1 GCF_018332475.1 Bacillus sanguinis
TTTTTTATAAACCAAATGAGCTAAGGTTGGTACACATTTTATATAATGGATTTATGGGAATAACTTTTTCTTTTGGAAGCTTTATAGTGATTCAAAAGATGGCATATACTTTTATTAAAATTGAAACACCTCTGTTTTTTATTGTTACTTTTCTGCTTTACATTCTTACAAACTATAAATTGATTTCTATTGGAATGAAAAGTTTTTTAAGGCGATTAAACAATGAAGAAAATGATAATATAAAAATTTCTCCAATTGTGTATTTATCAGGATTGGGATATGTTATTGGACAAATATGTATAGGTACATTATCACAAAACGGTTTAGCGACGGTCTTAATTTTAGTCTTTTCTTTATTTGCTGTTGTGCTTAGTATATCTGGAGTATATATATGGGTATATGTTGATTTGAAGAGGAAGGAAATGGATGGGATGCATAATGAACAAATATAATGGCAACAACATAGTGGATTGTATACGAATATTAATACCATTTGATATAAGAAATATTGTAGGGGCCTTTATGTGGGTTATCATGAATTTTATGCTACTCATCATTTTATTCATATTTCCACCGTACGATATATACTCTTACGTAGCTTTACCATTTTATGTGATATGTAATCTATGGGGGATTTGGGTTTCCATTTATAAGCCTCGGCAGCCTCAATTGCAACATTTACTATATTCTGGATTTGTTTCATTAAGTATTTCATTTTGTAGTTTTATAGCTGTGCAAAAGTTAGCTTACGAATTCGTAAAAATAGAGTCGCCTTTATTTTTTATTCTATCGCTTATTGCATATAGTTTAATTGTTTATAAATCTGAATTATTCTGGATTAAATATTTTACAGCCCGCTTAAGAGGGACAACGGATCAAGATGTGAAAATCCCTAAAATTGTATTTTTTTCAAGTTTAGGTTATATGATTGGTCAAATTAGTATTGGAATTTTGAGCCAAAAGGCTATGACTATTTTATTAATCATTCTCTTATCATTTTTTTCCGTTGTGTTCTTAGCTCTAAGTACACATGTATATTTTTACTTTGATTTTAGAAAACAAGGTATTACTTCGGGACATTTAAAAGAATTACATTCTCAAAAGAAACCTAAATTGTCAAGGAAGGAAAGGAGACAATCCACGGCTACTTCGGGGCATGTAAATATACCACATTCTCAAAAGAAACCTAAACTTACAAGAACGGATATACGAAATTAAGAATTTGTAGTTAAGTAAAGCCTAGATTTACGTAAATATCATGTCAAATGACAATAGAATTTTATCTTGTATGAATGGAAATTAAAGAAGTTAGATAGGAATCGGGCTGTTCAGAAAAATTCGATGTGTTCAAATACTAATTAGTATAAGATAGATATATAACTTATACTGATTAAAGCTTTACCGTACTGAAAAAATAATATTCACAAATTTTAATAGGTTTGGTATGATTAATTTCGACAAGTTAATCGAGGCCGGAGATATTTGAGATAAGCCATAAATTTATTTAGGGATACAGAAGTGTCCTCTAAATAATTTATGGCTTTTTTTATTGATGAAATGTAATCAATAGGAAGTTACATGTGAATAGGAGGGATATGGAAAATAAATAGTATAGTAATAACATAGGGGGATTGTATTTGTAAGATTGGAATTTTTATATAAGCTTATAAAAATAATGAAAGTGTATCTTCTATTTCGTGTAAATCTCATTAACTTGTTGAAATTTACAACGTAGGAAGGGTTAGAAGGATGAGAAAGATTATTAGCGTTTTAGTTATTTTCTTTATGACGGGAAGTATTTTTGCTGGGGGAGCTGTTCATGCGAAAGCAGAAGGAAAGCATGAGTGGAATACGAATAAGTTTTTAAATATTGCACATCGCGGAGCAAGTGGACATGCACCTGAGCATACTTTTGCTTCTTATGATTTAGTAAAAAAAATGAAAGCGGATTATTTAGAGTTAGATATTCAATTAACTAAGGATGGCCAGTTGATTGCAATGCATGATACAGCAGTTGATCGCACGACAAATGGAACAGGCGAAGTACGAGATAAAACGTTAAGCGAAATAAAGAGTTTAGATGCAGGATCGTGGTTCAATAAAGCGTATCCAGAAAAGGCTAAGCAAGAGTATGTTGGTCAAAAAGTTCCGACTCTTGAAGAAATCTTCCAAAAGTACGGAAGAAGCATGAAGTATTACATTGAAACGAAATCACCAGATGTGTATCCAGGAATGGAAGAGAAATTATTAGCTTTATTAAATAAATATAATTTAGTAGGTCAAAACATATCTTCAAGCCGTGTTATGATTCAATCATTTAGTAAAGATAGTTTAACAAAGATTCATAGTATGAATAAAAATATTCCGTTAGTTCAACTGCTTTGGTATTATCCAAATGAAAATAATGAGATTGTTGAATGGTCTGGTATTACACATGAACCGAAACGTGTAACAAATGAAGATTTTCAAGAAATTAAAAAATATGCAGTTGGTATTGGACCGAACTTACGCAATGATAACGGAGAAATAATTATTGATGAGTCATATATGAAAATGGCTAGGGAAAATGGACTGCTAATTCATCCTTATACAATTAATGAGAAACCAGATATGAGATTGTTAATGAAATGGGGTGCTACAGGAATGTTTACAAATTATCCTGATCGATTACAGAGTGTGTTAAAAGAAAAATAAATAGGAGAAAAGGTATACCGACGTTTTGGTATACCTTTTTCTATTATGCTAGATTATAGTAGTAGGATACATACTCTTCTAAGCCTTGAACTTCTTTTTCAGGCGGCTCAATACCGCCTTTTTTACCGTAGCAAATATTTCTCAAGTATTCTCCGAAAATCATAGAGCGACTCTTCTCATTTTCCATCCAATTATATCTATTCATTATAAACTCATCATCGAAACTTGTATCAAATGTATATGGAATACAAGTAACAGTGTTAGGTAAATGTTTTTTTAAGACTCTATATTGCTGACCAGCGCCTAAACTTTTGCAAACAAAGAGTAACCGATTAATCTTTGTAAAGTCAAAAATCTTTTTCGCTTCCATTACATTAGCGATAGAATGAAGGGAGTTTGTCTCGAATATGATAGCGTCTTTTGGTATGCCATGTTCAATTAATTTATGTACAATTACTTCTGCTTCTGACAAATCCCCGTAATTCCAGCTCGGATGTTCCATGCCATGTAAACTAGTACCACCTGTAACGATAATTCGATTTCCTAAACCTTGTCGATAAGCTTATAGAGGAGCTCGCCAATTACCAGGATGAGAACCGCCGAAAGCGAAAATAACATCACATTTTTGTGGTGTTATTTCTTTTAGAAAAGTGATTTCTGTAATTTGATCGATTTGTTTTTTCGTAAGAGTAGGGACATCAGGATATTTAGGGATTACCATTTGAAAACCTCCTATATAGCAAAATGATAAATTCATTATATAGCGATTTTGTTAGGTGGAAAAAGGGAAGCTTTTCATTTGAAAATTCCCCTTTTAAGATAACTCTCCAATAAACCAAATTTCTTTTTCATAGCATTCACCTTCATCATAAATGATCTCTTGGAAGTGCAAGGTTTGAAAGGTAGGATAAATTGAAATTCCCCATGTCTTCCAAAAATCAGATTCATTTGAAAGAGGAATCCATTTTTGAAATTCACTATTTCTATTAAAGAAATTATGAAAGTAGCCTTCATTTTTAAATATAATGATTTGTGAATCCCACAAACTTTCTATAGAAATCAAAACAAC
>NZ_BOQB01000349.1 GCF_018332475.1 Bacillus sanguinis
TATAATCTGAATATGTATACTGTATTTCTTGGATTTTTCATAATTGACCTTAGTTTCATATGCTATTTTTTGAGAATATAATTTCAAATAAAACGCCCTTGTAATTATCCGCTTTATTTTCCTTTATTTTCTAACTTATATATATTAACCCTTTTCTTGAAATTACAGTGATTTTTTTAGGAATGCACCCGAAAAGTGACCTCTCAAAATCGTCTGTAATCGTTTTTTGTGTTTAGGGTAATGTAATTGCACTCGGAAGAGAGAAAGTTTCTTAAAAATGAAAATAGAACCCTTTTAATGTTTTTTCATTTTTCAGGGATCTATTCTCTCTGGGATTTCTATTCTTCTATGTCTTCTTTTACTTCTGCAGATAAAATGTCTTCAGCAAACTTCTTGTAGCCATTATACCCTTTCTTTGCAGCCTTTTTCTTTATTGCTTCTACTACCTTTTCATCAAGATAGAGACTTAAATGCTGCTTTTTCTCTTTCGATTCTTCTTTTGATCTGTTTTCAATTCTTTCTTTGAAAATTTCCAAATCCTTTTTTAAGTACAATCGTTCAGTTGATTTCCCTTTAGCAATCTCTTTAAAGGGCAATATCCCATCTTTAGCTGCATTATGAACGTAAGTCTTAGACTTACTTAGAAATTCAGCTGCTTCTTTTAATGTTAAAGAGTCTTTGTATAATTCCTCTAACTTTTCTACATCTACTTGCTCAAAGCGATATCCGCCATCTGCTTTCCAAGTGGCCATATTGATAGGTTCGATGTGTTTATACTTAATTAAATAGCCTAATTGATTTTTTGTTAAACCTACCCTATCGCATACCTCTTCTAAAGATAAATAGTCCATTTCTCACCTCATCCGAAACTTTCATTCTAGCTGTTGTTTAAATTTTCTTAGTTGATACTTTGTTAAACCGGTTTCTTTTACTACATCTGTGATTGAGTACTCTTTATACTGAAGATACTTAAAAGGATTTTCCATATAACGTTCCCGTACCTTATTAAATGTACTCTTTTTCGATAAAGAATTCAATTGCTCTCCTTTCTCTCGGATGGAATCGAAAATGGGACAACCTTTACAATGTTTGTAGTTTCTCTGTTTTGCCTGTTCTTGCTCATCTGTACAATTCACTGATAGGTTGTTCAGAGGGCAAATTGAACAATGGGTATCTTCTAAGTTATGGATTTCTTGTAAAATTTTCAGACGAAGACTAGTCAAAAAAATCTCCTCCTACCGCATTTGGATTGAAATGTACAAAAAAATCAATTAAACATTTCCATTATACATTACCTAAATAGAAACGTTAAATAATAAGCCAAAAATATATATTTAAACATTTCATTTTATACCACAATAAATTATGTATTTATTGTGGTATAATTAGAATTATAAAATTTTATATAAAAATATTTGTTTAATATTTACTTCTATAAAAGGTTGTGTTTAAATATTATAAATTACGAACATAATAACCAAATTGTAAAATCAAAATCAGATTTTTTTGATAGCAGTCATTT
>NZ_BOQB01000350.1 GCF_018332475.1 Bacillus sanguinis
ATGGAAGGATGACCCATTTTATGTCTAAAATTAATGATGTTACACAAGAAGAGTTACGTTTACTAGGTGAAGAATTTAAAAGTAAATTTTCGATTCACCACTTACAACTACTAGCAGTTAAAACTGGAATGATTCGACGAAAACGAAAGTGTAGAGCACAAGACCTCGTTTCATTATGCGTGTTTCTCAGCCAAGCAATTGGGACAGAATCCCTAGTTAGTTTATGTGCGAAACTAACTAGAGCTACGGGAATCCAATTATCTAGTCAAGGTCTGAACGAACGATTTAATGCACAGACTGTACAATTCTTAAAGGAATTGTTTTTACAAGTATTTCGAAAGAAGTTTTCTCCAATGACTCCTTTATCTAACCGTTTTACACGTATCCGTATACTAGATTCAACAGCCTTTCAGCTTCCAGCTCAATATGCATCTTCTTACAAAGGGGTAGGCGGAGGTGGTTCAGAAGCTGGTGTGAAAATTCAATTAGAGTATGAACTGATTTCTGGAGAATTTTTAGAAACAGCTGTAAGAGATGGAACAAGTAGCGATTGCCGTTATGGACAGGAACGTACGCAAACATTAGAGCCAGGGGAACTTTCTCTTCGTGATCTTGGTTATTTTTCTATTTATGATTTAGAAAAAATTGCGGATCGAAAAGCATTTTATGTGTCACGTATTCGCTGGAATACACAAGTCTATCAAAAAGAGAAAGGTGGAAAATGGACTCTTCTCGATTTAGAAAAATTGACGAAAGATCTATCTGAAGGACAAATACTAGAATTACCGGAAATCTATATAGGACTTCACCAAAAACATAAAACACGCCTTGTCATATATCGTCTAACACAAACTGAGTGGACGAAACGTTTGGAACATCACAAGAAAGCGAAAAAGAAGATGCCGAAATATGCAAGCCGTATCAACCTTCTTATTACGAACGTATCTAGTAAACACCTTCCGCACAATGAAGTATATGAACTGTATTCTTTACGGTGGCAAATTGAAATTATATTTAAAACATGGAAGTCTATTTTTAAAATTCATGAAGTGAAACCTGTGAAACTGGAACGATTTCAATGTCATTTATATGGGCAATTAATTGGTTTGTGTTTGGTAGCTAGCATTACATATCGAATGAGAAGACTTATATGGGAGAAAAAACAAAAAGAGGTGAGTGAGTATAAGTGTACATATATCGTCAAAATTTACTTCTCTAGTATACACGACGTGCTTTTCACAACCTTTCAACATCCTGTATCAGTGCTAACCAGGCTCTTTCAAGATCTTGTCAAAAACGGACGAAAAGCACGAAGGTATAAGTGTCGTACACCGTTCGATATCCTTAGTATCACTCAAGAATGTACGAAAAGACTTCACAAAGCCGTATAAAAAATACGAAATTCAGAGAGTCTTATTTGAGTATGTCCAAAACCGCACTCTTCTACTCTCAAGTTTTAAAAAATAAGTCCGAT
>NZ_BOQB01000351.1 GCF_018332475.1 Bacillus sanguinis
AAAATTATTAGAAGAAATTCAGGACTTCGAAGTAAATAAAACGTATTCTTATCACCAGCCTGTTAACGTCGTTCGCTTATTTGTAGATAAAGTGGAATCCATCGTTCGGGACTTACAGTCAGAAGCGATCCCTTCAGAGTCTGAAGCAATTTTGCAAGAAACAGCTCGTCTCGTTCACGAAGTATTCTTCTCCACCGACGCCTATACGCAAGAAAGATTTTTTATTTACCGTCACATATGGAGTGAACTCTTACGCAAGAAAGAGCAACTACAAGAAGAAGAAAAACGGATCGATACGAAAATCAATCCACTTTCCAAAGCATTAGCATCTTCTCATCTACTCTTTTTAAATGACGAAGACCTATTAGCGATGGACTTACTAAAGAAACAGCCTGCTTCTGTTGTAAGCCTGTACTTCTATTGGTTAGAAGAACTATTAAATGCAATGCAGTGGGATCGTGCGAAAAACTGGCTTTCCTTTACGTATAAACAAGTGAAGAAAACGATACATGAGCATGAAAATACGATTTTCATAAAAGATATCGTTCGCTTATTTGTCATCATGTATGAAACGTATGCAACCCATACAAATGAACAAGCCGGACTCGAAATGATTTTGCAAGAGCTATTACCATATAGCTTCGCAAACTATGAGCAATACGTACTGACGAAAAAGCAATATCGTACATGGGCAGAACTTCAGCTCTTACATGGGTTTGAAGCAATTGAACTTTTGAAAGAACCGCTGAAAGATATTGAAAAGGAAGCACCAGAAGCAGCCCTTCCTCTTTATCACCTTGCTGCTACCGAGGCCATTGAAGAGCGAAACCGCAAATCATATAGACGTGCAGTTCGTTACTTAAAGAAATTACGTACATTATATAAACGATTAAAGCGAACTGATGAATGGGATGCTTTCATTATTCACATCGCAAACTTACATTCACGTCTGCGTGCACTACAAGAGGAATTACGGAAAGGAAAATTAATCGATGATCAATCAAACTGAAGTAACAATTAGGCTCCAGCACGTTAGTCAAGGTTGGTTCCTTTGGGGAGAAGATGACAGCGGTACTCCATTATCCGTAACAAGTTGGAAACGAAATGCATTTACATGGCACTCCACTTCCTTCTACGGCACGTTTCTAAAAGAAGCGACCTTTGAAGGAAAACAAGGTGTTATGCTAACAAACGCACAAGCATTTGAATATATCGCAAATAAACCGATGAACTCCTTTGCCCATATTCAAATAAACGGCCCTATTACAGCACTTATGGAAGATGCGAACGAGTTATGGGATGCCTTCATTAGTGGTAGCTTCGTACCTAATATGGAGCGCTGGTCTCAGCAACCATCTTGGAAAGTTCAAAATACCCCAATCGAAGATGACACATTGGCATCTCTTTTCTCGGCCGCGGTAAATGAAAGCATATTACAAGATAACCGTTCAAACGATGGATGGGAAGATGCCAAGAGACTTTATGAACATTACGACTTTACGAAAAGACAATTGGATGCAGCACTACATGAAGAAGATTGGCTTCGAAAGATTGGTTACATTGAAGATGACCTTCCCTTTACAATCGGACTACGGCTACAAGAGCCACAAGAAGAATTTGAAATGTGGAAGCTTGAGACAATCGTTACACCAAAGCGCGGGGCGCATCGCATATATGTATATGAGAGTATCGATTCTTTGCCAAAACGATGGCACGATTATGAAGAACGGATTCTTGAAACACAAGAAGGCTTCAGTAAGCTCGTACCGTGGTTAAAAGAAGACGAGACATTCCGAAGCGAACTCTTTGAAACAGAAGCGTGGAACTTCTTAACAGAAGCAAGTAATGAATTACTCGCTGCAGGTATTACGATTTTACTGCCGTCCTGGTGGCAAAATTTAAAAACGACAAAACCAAAATTACGTGTTCAGCTGAAGCAAAATGCCACGCAAACGCAATCTTTCTTCGGCATGAATACACTTGTTAACTTTGACTGGCGCATTTCAACGAACGGCATTGATTTATCAGAAAGCGAATTTTTCGAACTCGTTGAACAAAACAAACGATTATTCAATATTAATGGTCAATGGATGAGACTGGATCCAGCCTTTATTGAAGAAGTAAGAAAACTCATGAGCCGTGCCGATAAATATGGACTAGAAATGAAAGATGTCCTTCAGCAACATTTATCAAACACTGCTGAAACAGAAATTGTAGAAGAAGATAGTCCGTTTACCGATATTGAAATCGAACTAGATGGATATTATGAAGAGCTATTCCAAAAATTATTACACATTGGAGATATTCCAAAAGTAGATGTCCCTTCTGCACTAAACGCTACACTCCGTCCGTACCAACAACATGGCATTGAGTGGTTATTATATTTAAGAAAACTTGGATTCGGAGCATTATTAGCTGACGACATGGGACTTGGAAAAAGCATTCAAACGATCACTTACTTACTATATATAAAAGAGAATAATCTCCAAACAGGGCCTGCCTTAATCGTGGCACCGACATCTGTTCTTGGAAATTGGCAAAAAGAATTTGAGCGTTTCGCACCAAATTTACGTGTTCAGTTACACTATGGAAGTAACCGAGCGAAAGGCGAATCATTTAAAGACTTCCTTCAATCAGCAGATGTTGTATTAACATCTTATGCATTAGCCCAGCTTGATGAAGAAGAACTTAGTACGTTATGCTGGGATGCTGTTATTTTGGATGAAGCACAAAATATTAAAAACCCACATACGAAGCAGTCCAAAGCAGTACGAAACTTGCAAGCAAATCACAAAATCGCTTTAACCGGTACACCGATGGAAAACCGACTTGCCGAGCTTTGGTCCATTTTCGACTTCATTAATCACGGATATCTTGGTAGCTTAGGACAATTCCAGCGCCGCTTCGTCTCACCAATTGAAAAAGACCGTGATGAAGGAAAAATCCAACAAGTTCAACGTTTTATCTCGCCGTTTTTACTGCGTCGTACGAAGAAAGATCAAACCGTCGCATTAAACTTACCAGATAAACAAGAACAGAAAGCTTACTGCCCACTTACTGGTGAACAAGCTTCCTTATATGAACAACTCGTTCAAGATACATTGCAAAATGTAGAAGGATTAAGTGGGATTGAAAGACGCGGATT
>NZ_BOQB01000352.1 GCF_018332475.1 Bacillus sanguinis
CAAAAACGCTTCGTCCACGTTCATAAACTGATTACAACGGGGACACTCGAAGAAAAAATTGATGAAATGTTAGAAAGAAAACAATCACTAAACAACGCCGTCATTACAAGCGATAGTTGGATGACCGAACTATCTACAGACGAGCTAAAAGAATTACTTGGTGTATAAACAAAAGGAGCTAATCTCAAAAGATTAGCTCCTTTTTCTATTCCAAAACCAATTACTTATTATAATCCCAGTTAATCCGCCACACGTATCCAGTAATGAATCTTGCCACATCGGTGTACGATCTCCCGTAGTCCATTGATGAATTTCATCAAATGTTGCATATCCCGCAACGAAAAGAAGAGCATATATAAAGCACCTTTTTCTCGAATAACCCGATCGATGAAAAGCATAATACGTCAATGAACCGAGCATAAAGAACACCATAAAATGAGCACCTTTACGAAGGAAAAACTCAATAAATCCGCCTACACCTTTATTTGCAATGCTAACAGGTGTACCACCGCCATAATCGATAGATACCCACGAGAAATGCTCTTTCACAAACTCAACATTTACATATCGTTCAATATCCGAACGCATATCCTGGTTTTTATATGGTTGTGCCGAGGAATAGAAAATCAACCCCATCCATAGTAAAACAGGAATCCAAAATAACCATTTACGATTCATTCTTCCGAAGCCCCTCTCTTAGTCTTTTAAGCGTACCAAAAAAAAGAATAAATTTCACGCCAAAACCTGACATTCACGCCCTATTTATAAAGTGAAAGGGGGTGATAAACATGGCAGTCGAAACAATCGTAATGGATTCAACTTTACGTCTTGTCTTAAACAATGGATTAGATAAGAACGGAAAAACAGCTTTTAAGCACAAACAATTTAAGCGTGTTAAAACAAACGCAAACTTAGCGCAAGTACAAAACGTAGCACGTGCTCTTGCTTCTTTACAAGCATCACCGCTTCACGCTATACAACTTGTTAGCACATCAGATCTTTCTACCCTATAAGGTTAAACTCTACTCAGTGGGGGGATCTCTTGCTAATTATTAACTAACACCGATTGCTCTATCTGCATATAGCACGATAAATAAAAAGGAGGAAATAATGTATGCAAATACTAGAATTAATCTTCGCGAAAGAAGATGGAAAAACCGTTGTCTTTTCTATTGAGAAACCGATCACACCCGTCGATGCACAAATCGTAAACCAAGTAATGGATACCATCCTTGCCTCATCTGTCTTTTCGTCAATCAATGACAATACTCGAAAAAAAGGAGCTCGTCTCGTAGAAAAGAATGTATCTGAAGTTCCCATTACCTTATAAACAAAAAGACGAATCTGCATCATTTTGCAGATTCGTCTTTTTTCTTCGGCATTTCAATCGGAATAAAGATTTTTGAAAAACCGACGCATACATATTTATAGTGTTCTCCGCCTATATCAAACTCCGTCGTATATGTTGAGAAGAAAATATAATCATTTCGCTTTGTATAATTCTCGATTAATAATCCCACTTGTGGCTCAACATATTTTTTCGCCAACTTCTTACCAGCCGATGCTAAATCGCCAAGGAGGCCCTCTTCATTTTCCTTTTGAACTTCGTCTAGCTTCTTACTTACATCATTACGTTTCATAAACTGTTTTGCTGCCCAGTCCGTATATTCACCTTTACTCGGATTACTATTTGCTAAATATACTAGAAGAACAACAACTAGAGCCATAAAAATATACTTTTTCTTCATACTATCTCACCGCCTACTCTTTTCTATTTTCATATATATGTACAAGCGATGCAAATTAGAAAGACTATCATCTATTGATTGTAAACGAATAGCCAAAATTTACAATATGAAACAGAATATTAACAATCAATTTACTTAATTCGTATATAATTATATTTAGAATTATCATCATTTATAAAGGGGGAATCAAATTTATGAATGAAGAAAATGATATTATTATTTCTAATTCTACAATGATGTTAGAGCCATACAAGCACCCTTATTATCAAACAAAGATTATCGAAAGTAGCGGGAATCATCTTTACTCCTGTCAAACTGCTCTCCAACTCATCAAGCAATCTTGTCTAACCAATGTTCACTCTACTTATCAAGGCAGACGTAAAGCAGTTCAAACAAACTTTCATTTCAAACAAAATGTCCCAATTCCAATTAATCATCGAGAATATATTTGTGCTTTCCCAACAGAATCTCCTTCTTCTCCAAACTGTATTTGGCTGTTTTATAACCATATAGATGACATAGAGTTTTTCAAAAAGAGTAAAAAAGCTAACATTCATTTTTCAAATGGCACTACTACAACTATACATATCAGTCCCCATAAGTTAAAACAACAATTATTAAAAGCTGGGTATGTATTATCGCGTATGAACATGCAAGATTCACTACAATTTAAAAACCTCTTATTACATTTACTACCTTAACAGAATAAGTAGAATGGAAAGCAATATCCCTTGCCTTCCATTCTTATGATAGTATTTATCCTCTTAAGCTATTTCGCATTTTATCAAGTGCTTGCCGATACACCCATCTCACTTGATAATAAGTCATTTCCATCTCGCTAGCGATTTCCCCCATCGTCTTTCCTACAAAAAAACGTTCAAAAATAATGTACTTCTCCTTCTCATCTAATACACTCATAAAATCCTTCGCTCTCATTTCAATATCTTCAAAATGAAAGATATCCTCATACTCCCCTACACATACACACTTTTCTTGCACTGCAAACTCTTTCTTCAACCTTTCTAATATATAACCACGCACCGTTATAACTGCATATGCAGGAAAACTTCCTTTCTCCGCATCATACCTTTCATACGCATGCCAAAGACCAATTAACCCACATTGATAATACTCTTCATAATCTTGATAAATCCCTAGCTTCTTTATTTGATTCACAATCATACCTTCATACAACACAACTGCCTCTGTAAAAGTCGCTGGCTTCACACAGTACCCATTTCTAAAAGGTATACCTTTCTAGTATTCCGCGGTACCTTCACAATATAAAAATACCGAAGGGAATTCACTGTGAGTAATTTCAAATACGACCACTGAAATTTGAAATTACATGAAGTAGAATTTGAAATTTTGCTGGTGGTATTTGAAATAAGGGTAAAAATAAAAAAGGTGACTCTTGGGAGAGCCACCTTTTAGTCCAATCATATTATACCGGCAAACCAGGTAAAAACTTTGCCATCAATACAACAATCGCAGCT
>NZ_BOQB01000353.1 GCF_018332475.1 Bacillus sanguinis
ATTTTCCTCTAACTTTATTGTGACACAATAAAGCTTATACTTTTTCTATAGCAGGTAATTTCAGCCTTCCTTATTCACTTTACTCCCCAATTCGAGCCTTCTTTCTCCATATAAACATTATATATATTACCATGATTTTCAATTTGTGTAATCCAAATTTCATTTTTTCTGTTTTGAGCATTTTTTGTTTATAATGGTAAAGGAAAGAAATATGTGTACGGAGGAATATTATGCTGCAACACTCAATTACGAAAGATGAAATTATGATGATTGCGAATGAGTTCGTTCAAGGACTAGATCCACAGCAAACAGCTGATCAGGAACATGTCGCTACAGCTCGGCACCTATATCGTAGTGGTGTTGTCTACAACGTTGACTTTGATGGTTATACGCTATCAGGAACCGTAGATGCTGAAGGCAGCGTATATAGCGTCCATATCCCGATTCGTAACGTCGCTGAAAGCTATTGCGATTGCTTTGCACCAACGCAATGTGAGCATATGCTAGCTGTTTTACTATCCGCAGCATCTAGTTTCGGGCAAGTAGGAGATGTATTAACTT
>NZ_BOQB01000354.1 GCF_018332475.1 Bacillus sanguinis
GTAGGAGATGTATTAACTTTATTTAAAAACAATACGAAACCTTCCCTTCCTCCTATTCGAACTGCAAGACAAGTATTGCAATCATCAGCTTTTGAAGAAACGGATTATAAAAGTTGGCAATCGTATTTTGACAACGAATATGAATCATTTAAAAAAGAACAAGCTCGGCTTACTTATAAACAAATGTATTTTCTTATGAGTATTTTTACAGACTTCTATACGAAACTCGAGCGGAAAGCTCCGCGTATCGTTGCGATACATGAGTTGTTCAGGCTACATGCAGCGCTTTATTGCTTTCAAAAATTATTAGAAGAAATT
>NZ_BOQB01000355.1 GCF_018332475.1 Bacillus sanguinis
TCAGTTTCTTCTACACCTAGTAAACTCTCAGCCTGTACATATATATCATGAGCAGCACTGTAGTCTTGTTTATTATAAAAATATAAACCTCGAGCTTTTAAATAATAAATATAATCTTCAGGATCTTGCATTTCAACCTGACTTGGTATCATTTGCGAAGCTTGAACTATAAGCGACTTCACATATAACATATTTTTTTGCCGGGCATGATAGTATATAAGTACACCATATACCTTTAGTAATAAAGGGATTGAATCTACTTCACGAACGTATAATTCTAACAAAGATAAGTCAGCTTCTGTAATACTTTTATCTTTTTTATATTTATTACATATATTAAAAATAGCAATCTTTATTTCCTGATAATTTCCATTTATAAGATAATCGCTATCTACATCTAACTTCTTAGAAACTTTTTTTATAAAAGAAGATGACGGTTTTATTTTTCCACTTTCTATTCTACTTAAATATGTTATTGAACATATTCCTGATACGAGCTCCCCCTGTGTTAATCCTTTATGCATTCGAACATGGCGAATACGTTCCCCTATTTCCATCTTTCTACTCTCCCTGCTTAACCATTTCTTACTTTTTACCAAATCAGCCATTATGTATTGCTTAATCTTTCATATTAAGAAAATGTATAATTTCACAAATGTAAAAAAATGTATCACACATTTTAATTTTACATTCATACTATGATTATTTCTAGATGGCTTGTTAAATTTTATGGTTAAAATTTGGGTTTTTCGTCCATTTTTTTCATGAGATTTTACTACTTGTTATTAACAAAGACAGAGTCATATAATTGAATTACGATAAAATTAATGAAAAGGATTTAACTACATGTAAACTATTATGATTCATTTAAGATAGTTATAGTTCATTACTTT
>NZ_BOQB01000356.1 GCF_018332475.1 Bacillus sanguinis
GTCGATTGGAGTAGTAGTGAAACTAGAGGGATTAAAACAATTTTGATGATTATTGTTATAATGGTCGAATCGGCACATAAATGTAATTTTGATTATGTAGACAGCCAAACTAGCAATAGAAGTTACGGTTAATAAGTAAGAAGTTGAATGAAATCTTTTCTTATATTAGATTTTACGGAGACCATGGGTTATGTCGTAGGCGATACCATTAAGTTTGAGGATTTAGAGAGGAGTGTATTAATATGCGACCATTAAAGGCTGGGAAATATATTACATATGTTGCAGTTTTAATACTTCTTATATTTTCTATGTTACTGCCATATAGCCTACCTAAAAAGATTGCTCTTATTATTTTTGTTTTAATTTTAGGGGCCATTTCCTTGAGAGCGAATAAAGTAGTAGGACGGATATATAACAAATTTAAAGAATAATAAAGTTTGAAAAAGGATAGGGATAATCCGATATTAATTAGGAAAAGAAACGGG
>NZ_BOQB01000357.1 GCF_018332475.1 Bacillus sanguinis
AACTAATAATCAGTGGGGATGAACAACCCCCCACTGATTAAAGTTTCACTTTATAAGGAGCTATGCAAAATGAATTTAGAAAAAGCAAAACCAGTAAATGAAGAGGTCGCTGAATTAAAAGAACTAATTAAAGAATTGCACGGAAGTGTACACCAACTTCAAAGTGAAGTACAACAACTAAGGCACGAAAGACCAGTTGTTGAAGTGAGAAAAGGTGTTCAATTATCACCAACAATCGTCGGACAAATTGGTGGTATGATTTTAGGTGGGTTAGCAATTATCGGTATATTTTGGTGATGAAAAAAGGTATGCAGCACTATGCTGCATACCTTTTGTATTTGACGATATAATTTCATGCAATACAACTTTTACATTAAATAACGTAAATAAATGTAAGCATGTGATAATAGTAATGCAATGATTGTTAACGGTAAACCAATCTTTAAGAAGTCCATATAAGAGAAAGCATGCCCTTCACGTTTTGCAATACCAGCAACGACTACGTTTGCGGATGCTCCGATTAATGTTCCGTTTCCGCCTAAGCAAGCTCCAAGTGATAACGCCCACCATAGTACTTCAATTTGCGGAGAGTCGACAGATAGTCCGAGTCCTGTAGCTAAGTCTTGAATAAGTGGGATCATCGTTGCGACAAATGGGATATTGTCAATTGTCGCAGATGCGATGCCTGATACCCATAATATAAGTACCGCAGCGAAACCGATATCGCCATTTGTTACGTCGAGTACTTCTGTTGCAAGTGAAGAAATAAGCCCGATATCAATTAACCCGCCAACGAGAACGAATAGTCCAGCGAAGAAGAAAATGGTTACCCATTCAACGTGGGCAAATACATCTTCAATATCATGTTCTTTTACTCCAATTAGCATAAGAAGTGTAGCGCCTGTCATCGCGACAACGGCAGCGTCTACATGAATAACAGAATGGAGTATAAAGCCTAAAATAGTTAGTCCCAAAATCGTGATCGATTTTAAAAGGAGGCTTTGATCTTTAATGTAATCTTTTTCGTTTAATACCATAAGTTTTTCGATTTGCTCAGGTGTTGTTTTTAGTTTGTTACGATACATAAAGTAAATAATGCCAAGTGTAACGATAGAAATAATAATTACGATTGGAGCTAAGTTTAGTAAAAAGGCATTAAAATCTAAATGCTTATTTGCTGATCCAATCATAATGTTCGGTGGATCACCAATTAATGTTGCTGTTCCGCCTATATTTGAAAATAGCACTTCTGAAATCAAATAAGGAACAGGGTTTACTTTTAAAATACGTGTAATGGACAGTGTAACAGGAACGATTAGTAAAACGGTTGTTACGTTGTCCAAAAAGGCAGAACCGACAGCGGTTAATAGGGATAGTAATAATAAAATGCGGATTGGTTTTCCGCCGGCTGCTTTTGCCGCTTTAATGGCCACAAATTCAAATACGCCTGATTGACTCGTAATATGTACGAGAATCATCATCCCAATTAAAAGGGTGATCGTTTCCCATTGAATATGTGATGTGAAAGCGGTATGTAAATCTACAACTCCAAAAATAATCATAATAGCAGCGCCGAATAGTGCAATTACAGCACGATTCAATTTCTCAGAAATAATAAATCCGTACGTGACTAAAAATACGGCAATTGCAAAATAATATTGCCAATTTGCTACTTCATGTGCTGATTGTTCCAATCGAGTCACCTTCTTTAAAATTTGTATTTCATTGTCAAAATGTATCCCTCTGCACTGAATATATTGTAGCAAATTCAAAAAAGAAAGAAAACTATTTAACAATGTGAAGGAAAAAATGAGTTTTTTACATATGATATAAAAAAATAAAGAAACACAGTGCAAATTATTAGGAAAAGTGGGCGCTGTCCTCTAATATAGAGATAGCAATTTACATTATTTTTGCGTAAAATGGTTTAAAGAGGTGAATTCCGATGGAAATAGTAAAAGATAGTTCTCTTATTCAAAATGAAATTGAACGTTTTGTAAATAAAGATGTATATATTCATTTAGAAACGACGAACGGAGCGTATGCGTCACACTTTAATGAAAAGATGATGACAGTTGGAGCATTCATTCGAAATGCAATTATTCGCTTTGAACGTGGGAAGATTACTGGAACGAATCCATACCGAGTTGGTTTGAAAATGGATCATGGCTGGGTATATGCAGAAGGTATTACGCACTGGGAAGTAGACGATAAAGAGCGTTTATTACTTGCAGGGCATGATAATCAAGGCCGTTTAGCAGTTGCACTTGAGTTAAGCTTAACGCCATTTAAGTAAGAAGGAGGGAAACTTATGGAGAGACATGTACTTGTTGTATTTCCGCATCCAGATGATGAAGCATTTGCTGCGGGAGGAACAATTCGCTTATTAACAGATCAAGGAGTACCTGTAACGTATGCGTGCGGTACTCTAGGACAAATGGGACGTAACATGGGTAAGAACGTATTCGCTAACCGTGAAACGATTCCAAATATTCGTGAGAGAGAATTAAAAGATGCGTGTGAAGCGATGGGGATTAAAGATTTAAGAATGCTTGGTTTCCATGATAAAACGTTAGAATTTGAAGATGTTGATTTCGTTGCAGATAAAATTGAAGCAATCATTCAAGAAGTAAATCCATCTCGAATTATTACATTTTATCCAGAGCACGGCGTACATCCAGATCATGATGCGTTTGGTCGCGCTGTCGTTCGAGCTGTATCACGTATGCCAAAAGAAGAACGTCCAGTCATTCATGCGGTTGCAATTACGAAAAATCGTGAAGCAGTACTCGGTGAACCGGATGTTGTAAATAATATTAGTGAAGTATTCGAGCATAAATTAGCTGCACTAGGTGCGCATCGTTCACAAACAGAAGCGATGCTTGAAGAAACACACGCGAAAATCAAAAACAAAGATGCAGCAACATTAAAATGGCTTCAACTTGAACAATTTTGGACTTATAAATGGGAGTAGGCTAGAAGGGGATCTTCTAGTAGCTCTTACATAGAAAAAGCACCGTCACTTGTGACGGTGCTTTTTTGTGCCATTAACAACATTAGCATCATCCCGTGCTAAAGATAAGACAGCTTTAGCTACTTCCTTACTAGAATGAGGATGTTATAAGAAAGTTATTTGCTTTTATCATTAATTGGAATATAAACAATAAATAAGTAATGATATATAATAATTATTTATTGAAAAACAATAAATAACATGTTAATATCAAATTGAAAATTAGTAAGAGAGGTGCTTTGTATGAAATATAGAACGAATATTATGTACTAAAAAGAAATTGATGGAAATTAGGAAAGTTATATATTTTAATAGCAAAAGAAAAAAGGAGTTAGAACATGATTAATAAAACAGTAAAGAAAGTTATTTTAATTGCAGGTGGTTTGTATATTACATATTTAGTAGGTGTAGTCATATTAGCGGAATCTATACCATATCCTACATCTCAACAACTGAAAGAAGCTGAGAAAGTAGTTGAACGCTATGTAGGTGAGAATAATGCAGTGGAAATGATAAATACATCTAGCAGCTTCACGGCTGAGATGTTCGATCGTACAATTCATATTGAAGGGAATTCAAAAGAGAATCCGGAACAAGTATTTCGAATGGATTTAGATCAAGTTTCTAGTGAAAGTGAAAAGATAACCGAAAAATTGATAAATACAGTTTGTAAATCAAATGATGGGGGAAAGAAATTTACGTGTGCTGATGCTGAATAGCTAAAGGTAGGAATGTGTAGCAGCATAGTAACGATTGATAATTACTACTCAAGTTAAATAGGAAAAAGCCACGCAGGGGGGCGAGGCTTTAAACAGGGTATTAAAAATTATCGATTCATTAAGAATAATTTCTTTTGAATAAACTAATTTTAGCATGATAACTCATGTATATGTGTTACGAATTTATGAACAAAAAATCAATAATAAGAATATAGAAAAGATAATAAATGATTTAAAATTTGTATCATTACATAAAGTTTGAGTGGAGAAGAGATTATACTTTTGTATGGTGTAATAAAGATATAGTCCGCCTACAGAAATAGGTGGGCTATTTTTTATAAAGAAAAGACAATTTAAGGTAGAGCTCTTGTTAAGAAATAGGATAAAAACGAGACTCCTTAAGAAGAGATAAGGTCGTTTAAAAGATAAAGGTACTGTATTTGAAACACGTTATTATTCGTGGATTAAGTTTAAGTTCTATTTTTGATAAAAAATCTTTAAAAGGCCTTACAGTCCCTAAAATTGATGTTTAGTAATATCTGTAAGAAACATATATTTTGAATTAATTAATAGAATAATATATATTTATATCGATTTAATGATTTTAGTCTGTTAAAAATGGGGAAATCGATATGAAGGTTAAATTTGCCGTAATAAAAGATGAAAAATTTGATTGTAGTTTATTAGAAACAAAATTACTGAAAACTTTTAAAGAAGTAGATTGTGAAGCAGATATTGTAAAGATTGAAGATGGAATTTTTGAAAACAATGATATACAAACGCATTTATTAGAAATAACCATTCATGTTACTGGAAAAAATATCGGGTATAGGTCCGTTTCCGCCAGTATATTTATTGTTCTAGAGAGTTTATCGATACACCTATTTCATATTAACATTAGTATACATTAAGCAGCTAAAAAGTGGATTCTTCAGAAAATCATACTGACTATATTGAGTTGTAAATATGAAAATGTTGATTAAAACAATAGAAATTATCGTAGGTGCTCCCGGATGTTGTACTGCATCTTGTTTGTTGTTAAATAAACAAGGGGTTCCTTTTCAAATTTTAATTTATCTTAATCGCATGTTATCTTAATATTGATTTATATAGAATGAAGGAAATTTTTGATTAATTTAATTAGATTGTACAAATAATTTGGTGCGCGGATACACGGAATGTATTCACGGGTAAGAGGGTTGTCTCATAATATGTATAGATTTTTCTATTAAGATGAACAGATGGTGTGAATATATGGAAGATGTTTATGCTAAAATTGACAGTTTCAAGGCTGAGCAAAAAGAAATTATGAGAGACATTCGAAATTTAGAAACGCGTACCACTATTAATGAGAAAGACATAGCAACAATCAATAAGCAATTAGAAAAAATAAGTACAAACACAACTTGGATTTTGCGAATTATTATTAGTGCAATAATAATGTCAGTTTTAGGATTGATATTAAAAGGGATGATATAAAAGAAAGAGGGAAGCTCCCTCTTTCTTTTATGTAAATGAGAAGCTATAAATTTTCCGTTTCTTTTTCATCTGCATATTTTTCCTCTAAAGAAATTAGTAGAGCAATTAACCCGAGTACTATAATAATTAAAGTGGTTATAAAAGATTTAGAAAGAGAGAAAGGACCTTCAATTAAAGGTGATAAAAACTTGAATGAAAGTATACTAGTTATTAAGGAAATTACTAAAATAGTGAAAAGAAATATATTTTTATTTTTTATAGATGTTTGCAGAAAATCTTTAATAAAACCTGTAGCAACAAATATAGTTAGTATGATCAGAGAAATAAAATAATGTGTTACATTTGTCATACTAATAGTAGGGTCGTCTATGATATAGGCAAGTAACTTAGATATTAACATACCGCCAAACAATAGAATGATGAAAGCGAGTAATTCTGTTGATATATAAGTGCTGAAAGTATCTTTCTTTTTAAAGAACTTATAGCTGAGAGTAGCCTGGATCATTTGAATGACAAATAAAGCGATAATCCATACATAATATACAATTGGTAATTCTCCTGAGAATAGAGAGATTAGGAAGTTTAATATTGTCTTTAAAATTTCAATCATTACAAAAAGTCCTCCTGTTTGTAAGCTTTGCGGCATTAAAATATGCTGGTCTATCGTTTAATAATTTGATTTATCAATTCAAACTATTTCTAATTATTCCATAAAAAGGTGTTGTTATCAAGGAACCCTTCAAGGTTCAACACTAGAAAAAGAAACGCAATATGTAATATAATTAAAAAAGTATATATTAAAATCAATGTTAATATTACCCTCCTATAAGTATTAACATACGTAATTGAGGTGTTTTCTTTGTTGTTTTATGACCGTATTTCTATAATGGCCCCTCCTGTTCCGTAGCTAAGGGAAGTCTTTTTATTTCTGAGATTTTCATAGTTATAGGAGGGTATGAAAAATGAAAAAAGTCTCAGTACCATCACTTTTGTTAATGATCATTCTTGTCGCATTTCCGCAAATTAGTGAAACGATTTACACACCGTCTTTACCAGACATTTCGAAGGCGTTACATGTAAGTGATAATGAGGTACAGTTAACACTTAGTGTGTATTTTGCAGGATTTGCTTTAGGTGTATTTTTTATTGGATGGTTATCAGATATAATTGGCCGTCGTCCGGCAATGTTATTTGGAATTGTCGTATATGGCGTTGGGAGTTTCTTATGCTTTATTGCAAATTCTATTGAAGTTTTATTGCTAAGTCGTTTTATTCAAGCATTTGGAGCAAGTGCTGGTTCAGTTGTGACACAAACGATTCTTCGTGAAAGTGTTGAGGGGCATAAGCGCCACGTTATGTTTGCTCAAATTTCGGCAGTTATTGCTTTTACACCAGCGATAGGACCGTTAATTGGTGGCTTTCTTGATCAAATGTTTGGATTTAAAATCGTATTTTTAAGTTTAGTAGTTATGAGTGTCGGAATTTTTCTGTATACGTTTGTTTCTCTTCCGGAAACAAAGACGGACTCAGTAACGAATAAAATAAATGTGCTTTCAGTCTTGAAGAGGTTAATTACAAATCCGAAAGTAGTAACATATGGGTTATTAATTGGAGGAGCGAATGGTGTTTTATTTAGCTATTATGCAGAAGCGCCGTTTATCTTTATTGAATACTTTCAGTTATCGCCTAGTATGTATGGATTTTTAGGGATTGTTGTTGCTTCAGCTTCTATTATTGGAGCGAAAGTTTCGAAACAATTACTTGCTACTTATAAACCAGAGAAAATTATATATATCGGTTGTCTTGTAATGACAGGAGGAGCTATCCTTTTATCTGTTATTACGTTTGTTGGATTAAATCCCAACGTAGTATATATGATTGGATTTTTAGTAGCGATGTTTATATTGCTATTAGGAATCGGGATAGCGCTACCTAACTGTTTAAGTTTAGCATTGGTAGATTTCCAAGATGTTATTGGTACAGCAGGAGCATTGTTTAGCTTAGGATACTATGTAATTGTAACGATAACAATTTGGGGAATGAGCCAGCTGCATACGGGTTCGTTACTCGTGATGCCACTTTATTTTCTAGCTATAGTAGTTATCATGATGGTGTTTACTAAAGTGTTTATATTAGGTAAACAAACTTCAAAAATGATTTAAATATGAAATGGTAAAGAGTCTCATTTTTTAATGAGACTCTTTTATATTTTATGAAAATGATTAGTGGATATACGAACAAAAATTAAAGGTATTGTTGAT
>NZ_BOQB01000358.1 GCF_018332475.1 Bacillus sanguinis
AACTCTTACATGTAATATACATAATTATACAATATAGGAGGTTTTAAAGATGAGGCTAACTCTCTTTCGCTATTTTCTTTTTTTCTTAGGATTAATTTTTTTCGGCCTTGGAAATGCTCTTGCAGTCAAAGTTAAATTTCTCGGTTTACATCCTTGGGAAGTTTTAAATATGGCCCTCTACCAGAGATTTGGATGGAGCATCGGTACATGGAGTGTCATATGCGGATTATGTCTCGTTCTCATTTCTTTACTAGTAGATCGAAAATATATAAATGTGGGCACATTTTTAAATGCACTACTTATCGGTCCTATTATGGACTTTTTCTTACAATCAAATATTCTTCCAAACGCTACTAATCATTTATGGATAAACTTACTCATTTTATTTTCTGGTATTGCCATTACAGGTATCGGAGGAGGTATGTATGTTGCGGCTGGGATTGGTGCTGGACCTCGCGATGGATTCATGCTTACTATTTCCGACAAAACAGGTTTATCTATTAGCCGTGCTCGAATCATTGTAGAATGCGTTGTACTAGTTATTGGATTTATGCTCGGTGGTCCTGTTTTTATCGTAACTTTTCTATACACTTTTATTCAAAGTCCCATCTTTCAGCAATCATTTAAGGTGTTTCAAACACTACTACATACTTTACAAAACAAAGATAAAGTTAGTGAGCATATTTAAATTACAACTTAATACAAATCAAACACCCTATTTACGACTCTCACCGCAGATAGGGTGTTTCTTTTTCATCTCACAATTTAAGAATATATGCTACTCATTCACAATAAAAGTATATACATCGTTATAAATACAACCATTTACCCTAATAACGTACTTCCCGGGTTTACTAAAACGAATTGTGTATTTATTTAGCTGAATTGCTTCTTTATCTCCAGAAAGAACATCAATGCTTCTGCCACTTAATACATATAATTCATTTAGATTCATCGATACATCAATTGCATTGAAATTCTCCTCTGTCACTTGCTTTGATTCCGCAGCACTTACACTTGGTTCTAAAAACAGTAGTCCACTTAACCCAATCGTTCCCGCTAAAGCTACTCCCGCAAACTTTTTAATCTTTTTCATCACAATGTCCCCCTTATAGATTTTGTGTAAAGGCGATTTTTCTCTTTACACCACAAAGCCTATATGTAATGAAATGAAAAGTAAACGGAGACCGTAAGACAAAATTCTACATCTTTTTCTCCAATTGAATAGAAATCCATCGTTTGGAGTTTTGTCACATTTAAAATTGTTTCCTTAAACCAAATTCTATTTTCATTATTCAGAAATTGAATAGTTACTTATTGATTTAAGATTCTAAAAATAGTTGATAAAAATACATTCTAAAAAAAGTTTGTTTATAAGTACGAATTAAAACACACTCCATATATTCAGTTTCATTCTCCTATCCATATTTTTTCTACATTCAATAATTGTTCATCATTAAATTCCAGCTTATATATGTCAGGCTTTGATGTATGTATTAAAAATTCAAACCCATATTGGTTATTAAAGTAATTCATCATTAATGTCATTACAAGGCCATGTGTACCAATTACAATTTTTTGTCCTTGAAAATTCATTAATATTTCTTTTAACACTTTCACTACCCGTCTCTGACAATCCTTATATGACTCTCCTTCCGTTCGTGCAAAGTCAGGATCAGAAAACATCTTTTTTACAAGTGGATATACCTCTTTATCTGATATAACCAGGTCCTCACTTGCAAATCTACATTCTTTGAGATTTTCATATACTACTATTTCTTTTTCATAAAAATTAGCTGCCCCTTCTATCGTTAACATAGCCCGATTATAAGGACTCGAAATAAAAGTATCAATCCCCTCCATCTTTAATATGTCAGTCACTCTATGAGTATCCATTTTTCCCTTTTCAGTTAATCCACGTGTTCTTTCATCTCCTTCTAGTTTTGGTGATTCACCATGCCTAACCATATAGATATATGTATTCATACTTCCTCCTTGAAAATATTCATTCGTTTTTTATAAACTTTGCTGATCTGTTCGTCTAATCCATTCTCCTACTAAACTCTCGAATAATTCAGGCTGTTCAATTTGTAAATTATGCCCTGCCATATCTAACACCGCTAATGTCGCTCTTGGGTAACCATCAATAATTCGTATAATATCTTGATAACCTACCGATATATCTTGTCTTCCGGCTAATAAAAGAACGGGTTGCTCATATGTCTTATGATGAAAATTCATAGTAAGAGAGTAATTCTGTTGCAATCTTTCAATAAATTCATAATTAGCAATATCTAGCCCTGGCTTAATTTCCTCTTGAAATCGCTTATATGTATATTCATTTGCTATCACTGCTAACTCACAAAATCCCTCTCTTTCCCTAGAAGTTAACTTATTTAAAAATTCATAATATTGTAAAATCACCTGTTTATCTGGAAGAATCCTTTTTTCTGAATCCGCTACAACAACAGGACATACTAATAGTAATCCGTTAACTCTTTCAAACAGCTTTGTGAGTATTCCTCTGGCTAAATAGCCTCCGTATGACTCTCCTACCAACAAAAATTCTTCAGTAGAAATGATTTTCTCAATAAATGTAATAAGCACTTCTACTATACGATCTGAACTATTTATCCAATCTGGAGCGTTCGACTTTCCCATTCCTGGTAAATCAATATATATTCGCTTATAACCTTCATATTTTTGAAATACTGATTCCATACATTTCATCATTAACCTATGATCTGGTGCACAACCATGTATAATAAGGACCGGTTTCCCCTCTCCAACAATTTCATAGTATATTTCCGCATCTTTAATTCGCCATAACATAAAAAGTCCTCCCTATTTATACATTCCTTTTGAATAGAAACACTAGCAAACTTATAAGAATACATGTTCTCAATTTACATCTTTTTTAAATTAATTGTCAAATATGAATATTCAGTTTATAAAAACCAAAAAGCTTCCTCCTATTTTTATTCCATAGAAGAAAGCTAATTTAATTTTACCCTATCATAATTTGAAACCTTGTTCTTCAATTTTCATCAACACAATCCTCCAACCATCTGGATCCTCTACCGTTATCCCCTTGTCTTTCCAGTATGGGTTTTCAGGTTCAACCTCACCATATCCCATTGTATGCAGCCTTGTACTCACTTTTTTCATTTCACTATCTTCATTCATATAAAATACAAGCAAATTATCCTTCGTTGGAGCTGGACAAGGACTTCCATCAATATGTCTTGTAAATTCTAAATGGTACTCTTCTTCTGGTAGCCCAAACATAATACCATCATACCCTTCATGATTATAGAATTCACCTATACGTTTTAAACCTAAGCCTTTTTCATAAAATGCTGTAACCTCTTCAAACTTATCCGTCGGACGTGCAATTCGAAACTTCACCCAATTTTTCATACTTTTCCTCCTTTACTAAAGATTTCGTACATGCTTACATATTATTGTATATACGTCACATCTTTTTGAAATCCCTCATTAGTATGAGAATAGATGCATACAAAAGTTTAGTTTAAAATTTATAACAAAAACATCTTATATAAAATTCAATGCATTACCTTTATGCAATTATGCATATTCACTTGCGAACCATTAAAAAACCTTTAAAATTCAAAGGATGACTAAATATACAATTTCCATTTAGAATCTTGATGTAATACATACTATTAAATACAATATTTTTTTAAATTTTAAGAAGTATTAAACTCTTCATCACTTTCCTTATACGCATGATTTTTATAAGGAAATCTGATACAATTCTTAAATAATATTATTATGTATAGATATTACGAATATAGTGCATAATTAAAGAAGGTGATTTTATTGAAA
>NZ_BOQB01000359.1 GCF_018332475.1 Bacillus sanguinis
GTAATATTCTTAATTGAATGCTATACATAATGAGGTGAAAGAAAGAATGAATGAGTCTTATTTATTAGATAATGAAGGAATGAGAACGAGAACGGACATACCAAATTGGGTTACAAAAGAATTTCAAAATTTTTCGAGTGTCGTGCTAGAACCAACTTTTCCATGCTATTTCGGCTTAACAGCTTTGAAAAAGAATGAGCTTCGTTATTCCTTTCTCTCTCATAATGATTGGAGCCATTTGCCATATACAATGTTATCTTTTTTAGAGTTAATGAAAGAGCAGCCAATTGTAAGAAGGGGATTTTTTCTTTTTGTGGAACCAGAATGTGAGGAACAATCACTGGAATATTATCGTGATTACTTTTGGAAAGTATTACAATATTTACATGAAAAAGATGACCAAACATGGCCGAAGCAAATTCCTGAAGACCCAGACCATTACTTATGGGAATTTTCATTTGGTGGTGAACCGATATTCGCATTTGGAAATGCGCCAGCTTATAAACAACGCAAAACTAGACATTTAGGAAATTCTCTCGTTATTGGATTCCAGCCACGCACTATCTTTGATGGGTTAGAAGGAGATCGTCCGAAAGGAGCATATTCAAGACAAACGGTCCGGGAGCGAGTTGAAAAGTGGGATCAGCTGCCGAAGCATCCTAACATTAGTCATTATGGTGATCCAGAACATCGGGAATGGAAACAATACTTCATAGGAGACGATGTAGAACCGATAAAAGGAAAATGTCCTTTTCTTCATAAGATAGAAAAGTAAGAGCCATCATCCAGATGGCTCTTTTGCATATTTTGGATAAAAAAGGGTATTTTAGTAGTAAATATTTTGATGAAAGCTAGTCTATTTTTAATCATTACATCATTACTTAATAGTAAAGGAAGTAGAAAGGATGGAGCGATGTTTGGAGCGATTATACAACAAATTGTATTAGGTATTTCATTAGCTGCGCCAGTAGGTCCAATTAATATTGAAATGTTAAAACGGGGAATTGAACGAGGTTTTTGGCATGCATGGGTTGTTGGAATTGGTGGAATGACTGCAGATATTTTGTTTATGCTTCTCATCTACTTCGGTTTATCTTCTCTGTTTATGTATACATATGTACAAGCTTTTATGTATTGCACAGGGTTTTTCTTATTATTTTATTTAGGATTTCAAAGTGTAAAACAAGGAATTTCCCACTCGAATATGGAATATAAAAAAGAAGAGGTAGGTGGCCTTAAACAATCGTTTATGGCAGGTTTTTTAATTGCGATATCCAATCCATTAAATCTTGTTTTTTGGTTTGGTATATACGGAAGTACACTTAGCTCATTGCTTACGAAGGTAACGAAACAAGAAGCCTTTTTGTACAGTCTTTGTATTATCGTTGGTATTATTTTATGGAATGTAAATATTGCTTTTTCTGTCCATTTTGGCAGAACTTTATTAAAGCAAAAAGCACTTGGCTATATAACAGCCGGAGCAGGTATTATTTTAGTAGGATATTCTATCCATTTTGCATACAAAGCTTTACAGTTGTTCACATAAGATTGAAGGGGAGATTTTTATGTATCGAACCACTATTGACGGAAAAGAAATTATTATTACGTTAGCACCAAAAATCCGAAAAGAAATCACTGATAGGAATCCACTATATAAAGCGGTATTTCATACTGCAGCAAGATTACTACAAACAAAGCAACCAACGTTTGCGGTAAATCATGAAGTATTTGGGCTCATTATTGGAGAGGTACAAAGAGGAGAAGTAACAGTGTTTGCGGTGGAACATATTATTCCAAAGCAAAATATATTTGGATCGAACAATTTTTTCTCGACAATAGAGCAGCAGGCAAATTTGTAAAGTGAATAGAATAAAATAAAAAATAAAAGAAATAGTCGTAACGATATGTTGCGGCTGTTTTTTTGGAAAAGGGGGAAGGAAGATGAAGAGAGTGGGGAAAGAGTTCTTTTTACAACATGATATCGTTATTATGTATAGTATTTTATTTATTTTCATCATTATTTTAAAAATGCAATTTTTCACATGGATCGGTATGTTGGCGTGTTTGTTTGGAATTGTTTTTTATACGCTTAACGAATATATGACACATCGGTTTTTATTTCACTTAAAACCGCCTAAAAACGTATTTTTATTAAAAATGTTAAGAAGATTACATTATGATCATCACGTGTATCCAGATGATTTAAAACTTTTATTTTTGCCAGTATGGTTTAGCATTCCAAGCTTTACTATATATTTACTTATATCATACGCTGTAACAAAAAGTGTTACTATTACACTTTCATTCGGAATCGGAATGATTATTATGCTTCTCGTTTATGAATGGAAACATTATATTGCACATAAGCCAATTCGTCCCGTCACTAAGTTTGGAAGATGGCTCAAAAAACAGCACATATTACACCATTATAAAAATGAAAAGTTTTGGTTTGGTGTTTCAAATCCAGTATTCGATTTCATATTTGGAACGCTTAAAGATGGAAAAGACGTTGAATTAAGTGAAACAGCTCGTAATTTAGAAAAAGAGAAAAAAACAGAAGTAGTGCGATAAGCACTACTTTTTTATTCAGATATTTGCAGGACGGCAAAACTGCCGCCTAACTTCCTGTAGAAGTTTGATTGGTACGGAATTGAAGTGCGTAATTTTTATGGTGAAAAAGTATATTAAAAACTTAGGGGAAAATGCCGAAAAATGTCTATCGAAAAATCTTTGCAGGAATGTATGGATTGTCTAAAATGAAAATAAGTTTCTGAATATTTATAAAATTTAGTTTTTAGGTATACAAGGGGGAATTGTATTTCAAGTAAGAGAGGGGATTAGAGAATGAAACGAGATGATACGTCAGCACGTAAGTTACAAAATGAGGTGAATTATACAGAGGTTGTTCAGTCAGAAGAATTTCAATTGCTATTAAATACGAAAAAGAAGTTTATCGTTCCGATGAGTATATTCTTTTTTAGCTTTTTTATTGCATTACCTATTTTAACATCGTATTCAAAGGTGCTCAATACACCAGCATTTGGAGATGTTACGTGGGCATGGGTGTTTGCATTTGCGCAATTTATCATGACGTGGTCATTATGTATGATGTATAGCAAAAAAGCAGAATCCTTTGATAAAATCTCGCAAAAAATTCTACAAGATATGCAAAAAGGGAGGGGCTGACTTTGAATGTAACCGCTTTTGCGCTATTTTTAATCATCGTTCTTGGTACACTCGTCATAACTTATTTTGCATCGAAGAAAACGAAAAATGCGAGTGAGTTTTATACAGCTGGAGGGGGATTAACTGGTTGGCAAAATGGTCTGGCCATTGCGGGAGATTATATGTCTGCTGCGTCCTTTCTTGGTATAGCTGGAGCGATCGCATTAACTGGGTTTGATGGATTCTTTTATAGCATCGGTTTCTTAGTTGCTTACTTAGTTGTATTATACTTAGTTGCAGAGCCACTTAGAAATTTAGGGAAGTACACATTAGCAGATATGATTGCGGCGCGTTTTGATGCGAAAAAAGTTCGCGGAGTTGCAGCGCTTAATACGATGACGATTTCGATTTTTTATATGATTGCACAATTAGTTGGGGCTGGTGCACTTATTAAATTATTATTAGGAATCGAATATACGACATCAGTTTTAATCGTTGGTACATTAATGACAGTGTACGTTATTTTTGGCGGAATGACTGCGACGAGCTGGGTACAAATTGTTAAGGCTGTACTACTTATGGCTGGTACATTTATTATTTCTATTATCGTTTTCGCAAAATTTAATTTTAGTGTGACTGAAATGTTCGCGCAAATGAAGACAGCTACACCTTTAAAAGATTCGTTTTTAAATCCAGGAGTAAAGTATAAAGATGGCCTTGATACGCTATCTTTAAATTTAGGACTAGTACTTGGTACAGCTGGATTACCACATATTCTTGTACGCTTCTTTACAGTGCGTGATGCAAAAACGGCACGTCAATCTGTTGTATACGCGACGTGGTTAATTGGCGCATTTTATATTATGACAATCTTCTTAGGGTTTGGGGCAGCGGCATTTGTAGGGAATGAGGCAATTATTAAAGCAAATCCTGCTGGTAATATGGCAGCACCTTTATTAGCGAAAGCATTAGGTGGAGATTTCTTATTTGCTTTCGTATCAGCAATCGCCTTTGCAACGATTTTGGCTGTAGTAGCAGGTCTTGTATTAACAGCAGCGTCAGCCTTTGCACATGATTTTTATAATGAAATTATTCGCAAGGGGAAATCAACAGAAAAAGAGCAAGTGTCAATGGCTCGCTACGCGTCTATTGGAGTAGCGGTATTATCCATTATACTAGCGTTATTTGCACAAACATTGAACGTAGCATTTTTAGTTTCATTAGCATTTGCAGTTGCAGCGAGTGCAAATCTACCAGTTATATTATTCACAATATATTGGAAGCGCTTCAATACGACAGGTGCCATTTCGGGTATGGTTGTTGGACTTGTATCAGCCATTGTTCTCGTAGCGTTAAGTCCAAATGTCTGGAACCCTGTAGCTGGAAAAGCGATATTTGTTGGAGAAGCGCTATTCCCATATACGACACCTGGAATTATTTCAATTCCGCTTGGATTTCTTGCAGCATATTTAGGAACCGTGTTATCTAGTAAGAAAGAAGATGCTGCGAAATTTGATGAGATTCTTGTGAAATCTAATACTGGTCACGGTATTAGCGATGCATCGTCACATTAAAAAGAGAAGGGCTTTTCGATATATAAGAAAAGCTCTTTTTTTCTTGTAAATATTACTGTATTGTAAGTAGGATTTTGTCTTAATTTTGTGGAATGAAAATAAGCAGGGAGAAAATTAAATCATCATGGCACCAGCGCAGCTTTTGTGAAAAATAAGTTGTTATGGAAGGTGGAAGAAATGATGAAAACAAAACAGACTGATGAATTATTAGCAAAAGATGAGCAATATGTTTGGCACGGAATGCGCCCCTTTAGTCCAAATAGTACAATGGTAGGGGCAAAAGCAGAAGGGTGCTGGGTTGAAGATATACAAGGAAAAAGATATTTAGATGGTATGAGTGGTCTTTGGTGTGTGAATAGTGGATATGGCAGAAAAGAGCTCGCAGAAGCAGCTTATAAGCAATTACGAACATTATCATACTTTCCGATGTCACAATCACATGAACCGGCTATAAAGCTTGCAGAAAAATTAAATGAGTGGCTTGGAGGAGAGTATGTTATTTTCTTCTCTAATAGTGGTTCGGAAGCGAACGAAACAGCTTTTAAAATAGCGAGGCAATATTATGCGCAAAAAGGTGAACCACATCGTTATAAATTTATGTCACGTTACCGCGGGTATCATGGAAATACAATGGCAACGATGGCAGCGACGGGACAAGCACAGCGTAGATATCAATATGAGCCATTTGCTTCAGGCTTTTTACATGTAACGCCGCCAGATTGTTATCGTATGCCTGGAATAGAAAGAGAGAACATTTATGATGTAGAATGTGTGAAAGAAGTAGATCGCGTTATGACATGGGAATTAAGTGAAACGATTGCAGCTTTTATTATGGAACCAATTATTACGGGCGGAGGCATTTTAATGCCGCCACAAGACTATATGAAAGCAATTCATGAAACGTGTCAAAAACACGGTGCCTTGCTCATTAGTGATGAAGTAATTTGCGGTTTCGGGCGTACAGGAAAAGCATTTGGATTTATGAATTATGATGTGAAGCCTGATATTATTACGATGGCAAAAGGAATTACGAGCGCATATTTACCATTATCAGCAACAGCCGTGAAAAAAGAAATATATGAAGCATTTAAAGGGAAGGGTGAATATGAATTCTTCCGTCATATTAATACATTTGGTGGAAATCCTGCAGCATGTGCATTAGCGCTTAAAAACTTAGAGATTATGGAAAATGAAAATTTAATTGAGCGCTCTGCACAAATGGGCTCGCTTTTATTAGAGCAATTAAAAGAAGAAATTGGAGAGCATCCACTTGTTGGGGATATTAGAGGAAAAGGTTTACTAGTTGGAATTGAACTAGTAAATGATAAAGGGACGAAAGAGCCAATTGATAACGACAAAATTGCAAGTGTTGTAAATGCTTGTAAAGAAAAAGGTTTAATTATAGGACGAAACGGTATGACAACAGCTGGATATAATAACGTCTTAACATTAGCACCACCGCTTGTTATTTCAAGTGAAGAAATTGCCTTTGTTGTTGGAACGTTGAAGACAGCGATGGAACGCATTTAATGAATCGAGCGAGCTGTAATTACAGCTCGCTTTTGTTTATTAGGTGAAATATGGTAAATTTTCAAAGGGAGGGGAAGTATTATGAAGAAATATGATCCTAGCCAACATTATCATATCGGATATTATGAAGATGGATATGATTTAGAAGTGACGGCGTACAAAAGAATAAATGAACCAGTTTGGGATGCTTATATTCCGCACTATGAGGCAGGCGATTTTTATAACAAAGTGGAGGAAATGAAGCTAGGTGAATATGTAGATGATTACGGCATTATGGTGTATTCATTTAGTAATGATATGGATGATGATGAAGCACGAATTATTTTTGAAAAATGGTTAAAAACGAACGGAATTGTTTAAAGATAAAACGAAAAAGAAGCTTACTATCTTATAAGATAGTAAGCTTCTTTTTTATTAAACTTATTTACTTGCTTTCATTGCTTTATCTTTTGCACCAAAAGTGTATTTTAACATTGGTGGTGTAATCATTGTAGTTAAAATAACGACAATAACGATAGCTGTAAAGTAATCTTGTGCTAGTAGACCTGAAGAAAGTCCTGTTCCTGCGATGATAAGTGCAACTTCACCACGAGAAACCATTCCAGAACCGATAATAGCAGAAGACTTAGCATCAAATCCAGTCATTCGTGCACCAACACCACAACCAATTAGTTTCGTTAAGACAGCGATAACAGTTAATGCTAAGATGAACCAAATTTGATCGCCGATACCATCAAATGTAATATTCATACCGATACTTACGAAGAACACTGGAACGAACATAGCGTAAGCGATTGGTTCTACTTTCTTTTCTACTTCATGTTTGTAGTTCGTTTGAGAAATCGCGATACCAGCTGCGAAAGCACCGATAATACCAGCAATTCCTAATAGTTCGCCGAAATATGCGAATGAGAAACAGATGATAAGAGCCGCGCTCACGATAGACTCAGATACGCGTAGTGGTGATAACCAGCGCATAATCGCAGGAACACCTTTCCATCCGATTAAAATAATAGAAGCGAAGAATACAACTTTCTTCAAGATAACCATTGTTAAGTTAACATCGTCTGTACCTAAGAAGCTCATTGCAAATGCTAATAAAATAACAACAA
>NZ_BOQB01000360.1 GCF_018332475.1 Bacillus sanguinis
ATGTATATCCCCAATTACACAGTCTCTCTCTAAAAAAGCTCCCATTTTTTCATTGATTTTTTGTAAAATCTATTATATATTAATTACAGGTTCAAATTACGAGTTCAAAAGAACTTGTAATCAGACCCTTTGTTTAATGGGTTTTACATATTTTCATTAGGCAAATTCCGAGAAATCGTATGATAAAAATAAAAATGATGAGGAGAGGATCCGATGGAATTCGAATTTTTCTTTCAAATTGCACTTATTTTATTAAGTACAAAGCTTGCTGGTGATCTTAGTGTTAGATTAGGCCAGCCTTCTGTACTCGGTAAATTAATTGTCGGTATCGTTATCGGTCCAGCTGTATTAGGTTGGATTGAAAATTCAGAACTTCTAACACAATTAAGTAATGTTGGGGTTATTCTTTTAATGTTTATGGCCGGTCTTGAAACAGACTTAGAGGAATTAAACGCAAATCGTAATTCTTCTTTAGCTGTTGCACTTGGAGGTATCATTCTTCCATTCGTAGGTGGTTACGTTTCTGGTCTTGTTATGGGAATGGAACAAGG
>NZ_BOQB01000361.1 GCF_018332475.1 Bacillus sanguinis
TTGGACCTGTTGGGCCTGTTGCTCCGCCTCCTGGACCCGTTGGGCCTGTTGGACCTGTTGCCCCGCCTCCTGGACCCGTTGGGCCTGTTGGACCTGTTGCCCCGCCTCCTGGAGTAGCACCAATTAGTTGGACTAATAAGTTTAATAAAAGTTGTAAACTTGCTGGATCAATTATTAAAGTATAGAAGAATGGTGCAAGAGCACTGAAGAATTGTTGTAATAAAGAAAGTAATTGACTTAGATTTGGATTAGGAGATTGAAGTAAGTTAATAATACTTTGAATTAATTGTTTTAAGAAATTCCCTTCTGGAGAAGGTGCTAATTCATTTAGCAAATTCAATAGCTGAGTAAACAAATTGAGCAAAGCTAATCTGTTTGCATCACTTGGATTTGCAAAAAACGCTGCAATAGCCGCAATTAAAGAGTTTAGTAAAGTTATTAATCTTCCTAATTGTTCACTAGTAATCGGTACTGTTTGCGGATTGTTACAACAATCTGGAGTGAAAACAATCGGATTATTGCAGTTGTTATGACCAAAACAATTATTATGTGACATTTATTTCCTCCTTACTTATCTTATATTTGAGTGTTTTCCTATTATAAGAACTATAAAATTGTCTATAGGTTCCATTCACTTAAAATAGGAAACATGAATTATAATTAAACTGAAAAAACGATATTTAATTATGTTCATGACTCACATATTAATTATATGTTTTTAATAATTGACTGCTTAGATTAAACACCTAAACTTAAGAGTTTATTTTATTTTTCCACGTTTATCTCTTAGGTCCAAAAGCACATTTTACTTTGTATATAATAACTAAGCATTAGCATATAAACAACAAGTAACAACACCACCTTTTCAAATTAGTAACAATGATACCTTTACTAAAATTTTGTTCCCTCTATTATCATGAAGCCGTTTCTATTATAGAAAACTCTCATACAATATATCGGACAAGTTATTCTATACTTCGTTCCAAAAAAATTTAGGGGAGTGAGAGTTAATTGCCAATCATCCAACCATTTATGGCATCTAGAAGATTTACATCTACACTAGGAGCTGGAACAGGAACAGGTGCAGCTTTTGCAATTGCTGCTACAGCTTGTTTAAACGATGCCGGTACTACCGCAACTGCTTTTCCGACTTTTACGTATTACAACTTTTATGTAAACGGCATTCTTCAACCTAGTGTGAACTCCAGTGTTACTACTGGACCTACTGGTGCTATTACAATTCCTGGCGGAGATGCATTAGACGGCGGAATTCCAATTACAATTGAATTTATCGTCACTTAGCGTTAACTACTTTAATGTAGAACAAAAAAGACAGATTCTTTTTATTTAAGAATCTGTCTTTTTTAATTAATAATGATGAATTGCAAAATAATTGAAGAACCTTGCAATGGTGGTTGATCATCCAATAAAGTTAGCTGACCATTACTTACCTGATAAAATGGTTGTGGTTGAAGTATTCCATTAATAAACAAATTTATATAAGAAACCTCATTAGGCGCTAATATCTTCGTTGTACCATATTGAGCTATCCCATCTGCATCTATAAATATCACTTTTTCTCCATCTGCAAAAGTGTAAAATAATAAATTAGTTGTTGTTATTGCTCCTGTTAATCCTGTTGCTCCCGTTGCTCCTGTTAAACCTGTTGCTCCCGTTGCTCCTGTTAAA
>NZ_BOQB01000362.1 GCF_018332475.1 Bacillus sanguinis
CTTTCATTTTAAAGATAGTAGCTGTTTTTTTATGCAGCAATGTATGAGTGAAAATAAACTTACTAAGCGATAATGAAGCTGTCTATCTTCAATAATTTGTGAAAAATATATAAAGATTAAAATTTAAAAACTGAAAATTAATAATATATTGACCTCTTGGTAGGAAGTACTATAGAATGAAAGCGATAACAAACGATTGCTTTAAAATAATTTCCCTGATCTTTTAGTATTTATAAATATATGAAGACATAAACAAATCTATTTTTTTTAAGTATTAATGCAAACGTTTTCGTATTAAAAGGTCATTGAAATACATACGTGAAAATAGCCAATATGGAGGTGAAGTAAAAGAGATTTCTAGATTAATTTAAGCAGTGTTATTCAGTGAAAGCATAATAAATCGTTAGTAATATTTGAAGAAAGGGTGTATGTGGTGCAAATTACAAAAAGATTAATTAACAAAACAGTTTTATTACTTACTTTAATCGTTATGTTATCATCGGTTTTCTCTTTTCAAAGTATAAAGGCCGTTTCAAATTCGAAAACAACTGAAGTCATCATTCATTACAAAGAGCAGTCTGGAAATACAAAAGACTGGAACCTTTGGATATGGGGAGAAAATGCAAGCGGAAAATCATATGAATTTAATGGTAAAGATGAGTTTGGAAAGTACGCAAAGATTAATATAGATGGTGACTATAACCGTTTAGGATTTATCATTCGTACAAATGAGTGGGAAAAAGATGGTGGGGATCGTTGGATTGAAAATATAAAGGATGGTCGTGCTGAAGTATGGATTCTTTCGGGTGATGAAAAAGTATATCATTCTAAGCCGTCATCGGACCTCTCAATTCAAAAAGCAACTATTGATAGTTTCCATGAAATTACTGTAACGACTAATGTCCCGTTTCATTTTAAGGAAAAGAAAATTGAAATGGAAGGCATTAAAATTAAGAATATTACTCCTTATGATATAAACAGTGGAGACATTACGAATAAGGTCAAAATAATTACGGAACAGAAAATTGATTTAAAACAAACATACAAAGTTAAAATAGAAAACTTAGCTGATACGAATACTGAAATTGGTAAAGTCATTCGTAGCGAGGAATTTGATAATTTATTTTATTATGGTGGTAACGATTTAGGAAATACATATACCGCGCAACATACAAAGTTCCGTTTATGGGCTCCTACTGCAAGCGAAGCGAAGTTAGTTACATATAAAAACTGGAACGATAAAATAGGTACTGAAATAAACATGAAACAAGGTGAAAAGGGAACTTGGACAGCAGAACTAAAGGGGAACCAAAAAGGACTCTTTTATACGTATAAGGTCAAAATTGGTGATAAGTGGACTGAAGCTGTTGATCCGTATGCACGTGCTGCTTCTGTAAATGGAGATAAAGGGGCAGTTGTTGATTTAGAAGAAACAAATCCGAAAAAATGGAAAGCAAACAAAAAGCCAAAATTAAAAAATCCAGAAGATGCTATTATTTATGAATTGCATGTACGCGATCTTTCTATTCAGCCAGAAAGTGGCATTAAGCAGAAAGGAAAATATTTAGGGGTAACTGAAAAAGGAACAAAAGGTCCTGAAGGTGTGAAAACAGGCCTTGATCATATGAAAGATCTTGGTGTTACGCACGTTCAGCTTTTACCGATATTTGATTATGCATCAGTAAATGAAGAGAATTTAAACGAACCACAATATAACTGGGGATATGACCCGAAAAATTTCAACGTGCCAGAAGGCTCCTATTCTACAAATCCAAATGAGCCTACTGTTCGAATAACTGAACTAAAGCAAATGATTCAAACACTGCATGATAATAATCTTCGTGTTGTGATGGACGTAGTATATAACCATATGTACAATGCTACTGAATCTAATTTTCATAAGTTAGTTCCAGGTTATTATTATCGTTACAATGAAGACGGAACATTTGCAAATGGAACCGGAGTAGGAAATGATACAGCTTCAGAACGAAAAATGATGAGAAAATTCATGGTGGATTCGGTCGCATACTGGGCAAAAGAATATAACTTAGACGGATTCCGTTTTGATTTAATGGGTATTCATGATTATGAAACGATGAATGAAATACGTAAAGCTGTTAATCAAATTGATCCTTCTATTATATTGCATGGAGAAGGTTGGGATTTAAATACACCTCTTGCAGCGGAGTTGAAAGCAAATCAAAAAAATGCAAAGAAAATGAAAGGGATTGCTCATTTTAACGATAATATACGAGATGGATTGAAAGGTAGTGTATTTGAGGAGAAAGAAAATGGCTTTGTAAATGGGAAGGAAAACATGGAAGACCGTATTAAAAAAGGGATTACAGCAGGCATTGACTACGACATTAATTCGTCTACTTATCAAGATCCGGAGCAGGTGCTAACTTATGTGGAAGCACATGATAATCATACATTATGGGACAAACTTGAGTTGACTAATCCGGGTGACAGTGAAGAAGTGCGAAAACAAATGCACAAATTGTCTTCTTCGATTTTATTAACATCACAAGGTATTCCATTTTTACATGCAGGACAAGAGTTTATGCGCACGAAATATGGTGATCATAACAGTTACAAATCTCCTGATTCAATTAACCAAATGGACTGGTTGCGCCGTGCTGCATTTAATAACGAGGTAGAATATATGAAGGGCTTAATAGAATTACGCAAAAAGTACTCAGCCTTTAGAATAACATCTGCAGAACAAATTAATAAACAAGTATCATTTATTGATGTTCCAAAAAATGTTGTGGCTTATTCAATAGATGGAAAGGGCAATGGAAATAAAAACGAATACTTTATGGTGGCTCATAATGCAAATAGGGAATCCGTTGACATAACGCTTCCATCGAAAGGTCCTTGGAAAGTGTTAGTAGACGGTAAACAGGCAGGTAGTAAAACACTTTATGTTGTCCATCATAATAAAATTAAAGTTCCTGCGTTAAGTTCATTAGTTTTAAAAACAGAGAAACCGATTAAATAAATGCCCAAAAGCGGATGGAAGGTTGGCTTCACTTCGCTTTTAAAGTTAAAATAGTATAATTTCACATACTGTAATTATATTACAATTTAATAAAAAAAGAGAAGAACTTACCAAGTTCTTCTCTTTTTTATGTGTAATTATCGTTTCCTTGGTTTTAGATATAAGAGTTTATGAATATAGCAAAAGGCAAAACGATGATCCTATTTACATAGTGACGAAAAAATGACAAAACTGTAAGAATGCACGAATGTTTGTAAGAAAGTTCGATGTTTTCCTTTTTCTTTTTTTATTAAAGTGAAAAAGAAGAAAGCGGTGTCATAAGAGATTGTTATTTTTAGATGGGTACAATAACCAACACTATTCATGTAATGGAAGTATATAGCAATCCGTAAAGCAACTTACTAAAAAGGAGGGGTTTGAAAATGTCTTTTTCTCAATTCAATATTGATAGTTTTCGAGCAATTAATGATTTAGGTAAACAATATTCATTCCTAAACTCAACCATGATATTTTTGGCAGAATATATGGTATATATTTTTGCTTTAATTATTTTAGCTTATTGGTTTACTAGGTCCAGAAAAAGTAGGATGATGGTTATTCAAGCGATGTTTGCTTTTGTAATTGCTGAGGTGATTGGGAAAATAGCGGGGAAATTTCATCTGAATTATCAACCGTTTGCAGTATTACCTGATGTGAATAAACTTGTTGACCATGCTGTAGATAATTCATTTCCTAGTGACCATACGATTCTCTTTTTTTCAATTTGTTTTTCGTTTTGGCTTGTTCGTAAAAAAACTGGATGGTTATGGCTTATACTTGCACTTTGTGTAGCGATCTCTCGTATTTGGGTAGGGGTTCATTACCCTTTTGACGTTGCAATAGGGGCTTTAATAGGATGTATTTCAGCGGTATTTTCGTATTGGTTAGTACCGAAATTATCTTTTATTAGGCAACTACTTACTCAATATGAAAGAGTAGAGAAACATGTTTTACCATCCAAAAACAAATCAAAGGGATTTTAAGTATAGACTTTTATCATCCTCATTACTATTCTCCCCAAGTTGATTGGGCCGAGACATTCAATACACTTATTTATATCCATGAAGACGAAAAGGAATGGGTAGTACGTCTAGGTAATAAAACAGTTTATTACCTACTATTTAGATAACAATGAAGGCCATATTTTTGCAATGTTGTTAAATTAAAAACAACCATTATAGTAGTTTAGATAATGTAGAGAAACATAATGAATAGCCTAATCCCATCCTTAATAAAAACAAGAAGGGATTTGTACACTTCCAAATAACATGGTGATTCCACTCCCATCAAGCTAAAATTTTAAAGTATCCCCTAAATGGAAATTTTGTGTTTTTATAGCACCGAAGTATATTTTTATCGTTTTTGGGGTAACTTATTTTCTTCAGTTGATGGACATGTGGCGTGCCCCCAATATATAAATTTGGAACGATGTTAATTTTATCATATAGAATACCGTCATATTGATATAAAGGCGTTATCCTTTCCTATGATTTCTCAGAAAGAATAACGCCTTTTTCTTTTTAGGGGGGATTTTGTCTTATTACCTTGATAGTGATGTGGTTCTCCCCCTTATAAAGGTTACAAAAATCTTTCGAATTGATCTAACTTGCACAATGCTTCCCGTTAATATAATACGCTGATTCTGTGAAAACCGTAAAAACAACCTCTACTTCTGGAAGTCCAAAATCCATTACATATGTAGTAATGGCCTTGGCAAATCTATCACGAATTTCCTGTCCACGCTCGAACCATTTCACTTCAATAAGAGGAAACGCTTCTATTTCTTCTCCATTAAATACAAACGTAGAACTTGGTAGTTCCAACGTAAAATTATCCGTACCACACTCACAAATCTCTGCGAGCTCTTCTACTAATGGTTTACTTATGTGTTTTAATTGTTCAGTAGTAATTCCACGAAACACAACATGCGGCATGTGAACCCCTCCGTTAGATAGCTTTATATTTGTTCACATCATAGCACAATTTATTTTGCTGCACTAGAATCTATTGATACATTTCAACGATATTCTTCAGAATGGGGTCCCGTCCTGAAAATGCGGATTGAATTTTGAAATAAGTTATATGAGACATTCAAAAGCCTTATTCCACGTTATATTAGCCTTGTCTCAATAGGCTTTACTCTATTGGAACGAACTAAGAAACATTGATACAAAAGACTTTTTATCCTTAACTTTGTAAAAGCGCAAAATCCTGACGCTATCCGATCACTATCAAGCTAAATTTTTTAGTACCTTCAGAACGAAATTTTGTGTTAACTTGTAACAAAAAGTATATTTTTTCGTTTTGGGGTAATTCTGAATTCTTAAGTTGATGGATATGTGACGGTACCCTTATAAGGGCTAGTTTGCATCTTATGTGGTGAAGTTTATAAATAGTGAAAAAGAGCCCTACATAAATGGACTCTTTTACTTCAAGTATTAACTTACTGGATATCGATTAGAACCAAAATAACGTTCTTTTATAATTTGTAGATGATGAAGCTCGTGTCCAGCTATGATGTATGCTAATGCACGAACTGTAACTTCAGATTTGTTCGCATTTCCTTTTTGTAACCAAGTGTCTTTATCTAAGCTTTTCAGTAAATGCACAGTAGATTGGCGAACAACTATTAAATTCTCAAGAAGATCTTTCATAGATTGCTTATCAAAAGCAGCTTTAAGAACGTACATATCATCGTTATAGCCTGGAAGTTCTGCTGTCTCGCCTCGAGCAATAGATAACAAGCGATAAGCCATAATACGCTCTGTATCTGCAATATGGCCGATTACTTCTTTTATACTCCATTTAGTAGGCGCATATCGGAAAAGCCCCTCACTATCAGAAATCTCTTTTAATAAAAAATTCGTTTCCTCTATTTGTTGTTCTAAAATATGTATGATATTTCCGTCTGATACTAAGTTAATATACGTTGCATAATAAGAGTTATATTCACTTGCCTTCGGTCTAATTTGCATACGAATCATCCTTTATATTTAATCTTTAAGTACAGCTTATCATAAAAGAGTTTCAAATTAATCTGAAAGTTCTAAATTACAATAAAAAAATTCATCTATTACCTTAGTCGAAATCGTGTACTTTCACATCAATTAACAAACTGAAAAAGGATTTTTGATTTAACTCTTAGAATATCGTTCTATTAGGAGTTCTTTGATATGAACTGATTTTTGATTACTTTTGATGA
>NZ_BOQB01000363.1 GCF_018332475.1 Bacillus sanguinis
ATTTAGTCGGGTAAGCGGGGGGCATCGCTGCCCCCAACTCCCCTCAGAACCGTACGTGACAGTTTCCCATCATACGGCTCAAGCCTTCTTTTTATCCGATTTCAGTCCCTTTAGTATAGGCAAGGTAAGTGAACTAATTTTAAGTTTAAATTAGACAATATGAGGTGTTGCGGAACAGGCATGTCTTTTACGACTACCTTTTCCCCGTTTTGTAGTGGAGTTTTGCAGATAGCGCAGCGGTAACCTTGTTTTCTAGCCAGCTTCATTCTATCCATCGTGTTTTCCGTATCAAATACCTTACGGTCTCTTTTTTCCCAGTATTCTTTCAATGTTGGGTCATCAGGACTATTTTTGAATTTCACCATGTTGTGTCTCTCAATCTTAATCCATGACATATGTAAGAGTTGGATATTTGTTTTCGGGCAGGTTGGTGTCCAAGCATTTCCACCATGATGTGGATGCCTGTAATATCTTGCATATATCCATTTCCACGACTTCTTTGGATGGAGCTGTCGAAGATGTTTGCCGATTCTCCAATAGATATAGCTATCCATTGTACCAAAGATTTTCTTAGAAACGACATGTTTCCAGTATTGCCCGTATCCTCTGATAATAGGATTAAGCACTCGGATGATTTCTCCGATGGGTTGACCCCTCATGACACGTAAAGTATCTCCAATTTTCTTCTTCGCTTTCTGTCTACTGCCCTTACTTGGTTTGATGAACAGTTTATTCCCCTGTTCAGTTTGGTACTGCCGAATCAAGAATCCTAGGAACTCAAATCCTTCCTCAATATGTGTAACCTTCGTCTTTTCAGGGCTTAATTCCAATCCCCTGTCCTTTAAGTAGGGACGAAGTCTCATATATACAGAGAGTGCTTGTTCTTTTGTCTCCGTTAAGACCACAAAATCATCTGCGTAACGGATAAGGGTAAATTTGCAAGCAGGATTCATAATATAACTATCATTAGCTTTATAGTTTTTCTTGTAAGTAATTCCCAAGGTTTCTTCCATTCCATGAAGGGCAATGTTAGCGAGAAGTGGCGAGATAATTCCTCCTTGCGGAGTACCTTCTTGCGTTTCCGCGAAAAAGCTTTGCTCCATGTATCCCATCTTGAGCCATCGCTTCAATAGTTTTCTTCCTGGGAAGTAAGAAGTTTGTTTGAGTATCCACTCATGGTTGAGATGATCAAAACAGCCCTGAAAATCTCCTTCAAATATCCATTTCTTCTTTGTGCCCCCGTTGATTCTATTGAAAATGCTTCGTATGGCATCATGGGTACTTCGCTTAGGACGAAACCCGTAAGAAATAGCTTCAAATCTGGCTTCCCACTGTGGTTCAAGGGCATTTCGCACTATATTTTGATATACCCTATCCTTTATAGTTGGGATGCCCAACGGTCGCAATTTTCCGTTTTTCTTCACAATGTATATACGTTTTGCTGGTTTTGGTCGGTGTTGTAGCGTATTTAACTTTTTGAGTTGCTCATAGAGAAGATTTCTTTCTCTGCGACTCAAGGCTGTATGTTCATCAACACCTGCTGTTCGCTTTCCTTTATTCTGCTGTGTTACTCGTCTAATTGATAACAGTAAGTTTGCTTCGCTTCTCATGAGTAAGCGTTGAAGTTTTCTTACCTTTCTTTGTTGCTGTAACTGTTCGGCACGGTAAATTCTTTGTCGTAACTTCGTCACATACATCTGAACTGCTTTCCAGTTTGTATACGAGACGTGCGCCGACGCTCGTTCTGAGGTGTTCATAACTGCACGCTCCTATTCGTCAGAAGATAACTTACAAATGTATTTCCATGTTGAAGACCTATAAGAAGTGGGCTCCCTTTCAGGCTTGTCATGGGTTTGTCCGTAAGGACGACAATATCCGCTCAGTTATACATATTTCTATGCTTTCCTGTTTCCTTTCGGCTAGCGGCTTTTGCTTTCTCTTATATCCTTTACCCTCTGCCACATCGTTTGACTTTACAGTCATCCTACTGCTTGCGCAGATGACATAGGGCTTACCAAGTTTCACATTCCACAGATACGACAGGGTTAGGTGGACTCTTTACTCCGGATAAGTTGCGGGATGCAACGCGGCAGTATTATGAGAATGCCTTTCCTCTTATCAAGACCTGGGTAGAGCTGTACATTATCCCAAGCTAACGATTACGAAGCTTACGAGCCTTCACTCTCGTTCACCGTACCTGTCTTCTCCTAGCGGTATTCCGAGTCATGTACAGACTCTCTGTTTCCACATTTCCTCATGCAACCCACGAGCCCGTTACCAAGTCCGCAGTTTCGGATGGAGATAGACTTTGCATCTAATCTAGTAGCAGAAGCTACCCTGTGGGAATGCGACTTCTTGTCGCACCATAATTCTCG
>NZ_BOQB01000364.1 GCF_018332475.1 Bacillus sanguinis
TAGAATATATACATAAAGATTTATACTCTCAAACTGAATATATAGCTTCTCAGTGGAGCGGAGCAAGCAGTGATCGTTTTTATCAGATGTTTAATGAAGCAAAGCCAATGATGTTTAACATCTTGCAAGAATTAGATAAAATAGCAGTAGAATTAGAACGTGCAGCTGTTAAATTCCGAGATGCAGATGAATTGTATGGTGGAAATTTAGCTGACCATGATATTCAAGAAGGTGCCATGTGTGGAAAACTCCCTCCAAAATCAGAAGAGTCATTTTTCAATAAAAAAGATTTAAATGCTGCATGGACTGGTATTTCTACTGGGTTTGTAGATGGTGCAGTGGATGCGTGGGAAGGACTGATATCCTTAGGTGATAAAGAAACCTGG
>NZ_BOQB01000365.1 GCF_018332475.1 Bacillus sanguinis
CTCTTTTATATGTTTATTTGATTCGTTTCTCTTTATTTCAGTAATTTCCGGCTCATCATATGAAATAATATCGATTATATGGTTCAAACAAGGAATTTGATAGTGAATGAACTGCTCTTCAGGAAATATACATTCAGCAATTGTTCCTGCTTTAACAAAATCTAAATATCTTGATTTCGAGTAAATCTTAAAAATTTCACCCTCTGAAATTTCATAATCATCCATCACAGTAAACGATTCATTAATAATAGAGTAAGCAACATACGCTTCAAAATCCAATTGCAGAATTGATAGATTTTCATCAACATCAATGGAGGATGCTTCTAATTCAACCTCATTTGTGACTTTTACGAGGCTTTTAGTTTCGTTAACTTTACATCTATCAATAAGCACCCTCAGTGAATTATCTTCTGGTTCGAACAATTTGTTTAAATATATACATCCTTTAAATTTCATCAAATCATGAAAATCCATTGCCTTACCTCCAGCTTAAACATATAACAAAAACAGCGGAAAATCACTTTACACTACTACTCAGCGAAGGTTTCCTCCACACTTTCTGTCCCTTTTGCAACATAACTCATATCTCCAACTGACTCGACTGTATATGTTCCATCTTGATATACAATCTTCGTCACACTAGCATTTTCCACTCCAAGTTTTGTTTTACTACTGTCTAACATTTCTATTAATGTAGTAATCAAAAGCCCATGAACGACAACTAAAACGTTACCGCCACCATTTGTAGCAGCTTCTTCACTAATTTTATCTATCTCTACTTTTATACGAGTAGAAAATAATTCCCAATCTTCCGCCTGTTTTGTAGGATCTGCTGCTCTAATAAGATCAATAACTTCTTGAATAGAAAACTTCATTAGTTCTTCTGGCGATGTAACACCCGCAGCTTTTCCAACCACATCCCACATATTTTCAAGTTTTTCACCTTCAAAAATACCGAAATTTAATTCTCGTAAATTTTTCCTTTGCTCAAGTTTCAATTTTGATTGCTCACTATATTTTAATACTAAATTAGCAGTTTCAATCGCTCGGCCGCTATCACTACTATACGCACTTGTAAAATGAATATCTTTTAATCCCGTTCCTAAATTAGTGGCAACTTCCACACCTTTTTCTACTAATGGAGAGTCTGCCCAACCTTGCGCGCGATGATTCGTATTTAATATTGTTTTACCGTGTCTTGTAACATATAACGTAACGACATTGCTATCTGTTTCTCGATTCTTCATTCTTTTTTCTCTCCCTTTACATTTCTATCTCAATATTAACACCACAATTATTCATTGAGCAAAATATATGTAAGTAGCTTCGCTTAATAAAAAACGCTACCTTTCTGTATATCCATACAAAAAGATAGCATCTTTTATGATTATATTTCTTAACCGATACTCCTACTCAGCAAAAGCACTCGAATATTGTACAACTCCTTCTACACTTTCAAGAGCATTTTCTGTTAATTCTATTACCATAAACACTTCTTCAGGCACTTCAAATGGTGCTTTTATATTCCACTCACTTGCTTTTTTAAAACCAAATTTCGGATAGTACTCTGGATGTCCTAATACTACAACTGATCCGTATCCAAGTTCTTTCGCTTTTTCTAAAGCATAAGCGATAAGTTTACCGCCAATTCCTTTTTTCTGATGGCCCGTAGCAACTGAAACCGGTGCAAGTGCTAATGATTCTACAGAAGTTCCATCCTGTTCTATCGTAATTTTGGATAACATAATGTGACCAACGATTTCCTCATGTACTGCAACAATTGATAATTCAGGAACAAATGCTTCACATTCTCTAATACGTTTTACAAGTTCATGTTCTGTTTTATCACTAAATTCTTCATGTAAAAATGCTTGTTGTACCACTTCTTCTGTTTTTCTATAATCGTTTTGTTGCTCTTGTCTAATCGTTACCATTCTATATTATCCTCTATTCTTTCTTATTTCTTTTTGGATTTTACGAAGCGCTTTTTTCGATCCGCGCTCTATATCATGTTGCATTTTTCTTTCTTTATAATCGACAAATAGTGTATTTAAATCGTATCCCTCTGGATATAATTCCTTTGCTGCTACCTTTAACGTAATACGTTTTACATTTACTTCAACGAATTCACCGTTATAATATACAACGACGTTATAGAAGTTATCTATTTCCTTATAGATAATACCAAAATCATCATGATCTAATAAATTTACACGATCGCCGATTTTGTAATCATAATGATTTTCTCTTTTCTCTTGCACGAATTTCGGTTTTCTAATTTTACTTTCATTCACTTTTTCTAGAGCGTATTCTTTATTTCCCATATACTCTTTCGCTCTTTTCAGTACATGTTCTCTTACGTTCATTTTATTCGCAATCCAAAGTGCATTACTTTCACCTGATTTACCGATCACTAATTTATAAAGTGGTTCTAGTGTCTCACTATTAAATTGCATTGCTGCGTTCATAAAATCATCGTGCATTTCTGAGAATCGTTTAATTTCACCATAATGCGTACTTGCAACTGTAATACATCCTGCAAGATAAAACTCCTCTAAAATAGAAATTGCAAGTGCTGCCCCTTCATTCGGTTCAGTCCCACTTCCTATTTCATCAAATAGTAGCAACGTATTATTATTTGACATCCTCATAATCTCAGATAAATTTTTCATATGCGATGAAAATGTACTTAGTGCGTTTTCGATACTTTGATTATCACCAATATCTACAAATACATTTTCAAAAATAGCAATTTCGGTTTCTTTATCTCCAGCAATATGCAAGCCTGACATTGTCGCTAAAGTTAACAATCCAATTGTTTTTAGTACAATTGTTTTCCCGCCCGCATTTGGTCCTGTAATAATTAAACTGCGGTAGTTTTGACCGATTTCAAAGTGTAACGGTACTACTTTTCCACTTAAAAGCGGATGCTTACAATTTACTAAATGAATGTATCCATGATCATTTAATTTCGGTTCTATCCCATCGATCGATTTACTAAACTTCGCTTTCGCAAATACCATATCATATTGACTAATCAATTCCATATTAATTTTTATATGATAAATGTTTTCTACTACCATCCCTGATAAAGTCGCTAAAATTTGATATTCTTCCATCGCTTCTTCTGCTTTCAAACTTGCGAGTTCCGCATTTAACTTTGTAACCGTATGCGGTTCTATAAATACAGTAGAGCCTTTAGCAGACGCTTCAACTATACTTCCCGCAACTTGATTTTTATAAGAAGATTTAATTGGAATCGTATATCTATCATCTTTCTTACTAATAAAGAATTCTTGAATATACTTCTTATTCGCACTACTATTTAAAAACTTCGTTAAACGCTCTTTTATTTTTCCATCTACAGAATCGATATTATTTCGAATTCGTTTTAACTCTTTACTCGCAGCTGCATCAATACTATTGCCTTTAATGGAAAAGTTAATTTCCTCTTCAATACTTTTATATTCAGTCATTGAATTTGCATAAGAAGCTAATACTGGCGCAAAAAATTCTTTATCCAACATAAAGTTTTTAATCTTTCTACAACCACGTAAAAAGTCTGAAACACTTACTAACTCTTCAGGATCTAAAATCATCCCTTTTTCTAATTTTTGAATTGTACTTGCGATATTTGAGATGCCGAAGAAAGGAACATGCCCTTCTGCATCTACTATAGCTCGCGCTTCTGTCGTTTCATTCAAACGATTTTTCACTACTTTTATACTCGTACTCGGCTCTAATTTATTTAATAATTCCTTACCTAATCCACTTACACAATATGATTTCACTATTTCCTTTAATTCGTTATATTGTAACTTTTCAAAAGTCATCGTATTCATTTTGTTTCTCCTCACTATGATTGATTTCTATCATAAATGAAGATACCTACTCATTAGATTCCAATGAGCCCTACATAATTCAATTACCATTTTTATACATTAAAAATATATACAAAAAAGCTGCGGGGATACCGCAGCTTTTACATTTACAAGGCATGTGTAATAACATATGAGTAAATAAGCCATAAAAAACATATGGCAATCCCCTGATTACACGCTTTATAAAGTATTGTAGGTATCTTCATAGGTATCGAAATAAATCCATGACAAAATTAGGGGTATGATATACATAAAAATCCCCTGTTCTTATCCGATTTATTTCATTAAATTTTTCCTATTTAGTACCTACCGCACTCACAAAAAGCACCTCTCATTAATTTATATTATAGTCATTGAAATCTAATTTACTGAAATCATCATACTATATGTTTTGTGAGAAGTAAAGGTGTCAGACTATTTTCTTACAGACTGTAAAGCTTTCATATAATCAACATTTTTCTCAAGTGTCTTTTTCGCCTCTTCAGCCGTTACTATATAATCTACCGCAATATGTTGTAATACTCCCTTATTAGCATTTGGCAACTGAATTGTAATATCATCCACACTACTCTTACTATTTTCAATCATTTTATTAAATTCCTGAATACTTCTCGCAAGCTCCGCTAACATTTCCATATGTGCACGGTTGTTTACATCTAAAAAAATATTACTTCTGAAAACCGCCGTAACATAATGTTTTGGATGCTTCTTCACTATTTTTTTCTCTGCATCCTTACCGAAAACAGTGTCCCCTGTTTGCATTTTCTCAAAAGTAAGTATAGTATTAGTCCCTTTTTCTTCATAATATATATTGAATCTTTCCCGTAAATCATTCGCTTCTTTTTTTATTTTATAGTTATCATTATTTACCTTTGGAGAGGTGCGTCCATCGAAATACATTTGAAATTGTAAATATGGTTCATCTACTTGCTGTACATAAGCTATTCGTGTATCTGGTCCTAATAAATCCTTACCTTGACTAGGTATTTCAATTCGATCTAGTTTTACAGAAATACCATGCTTCGATTTCGTATAACTTTGTGCTTTTTGTTCAATTTCTTCATCCGATATATCACATGATGTTAATAGTAATAAACTAAACATTATGCTACATTTCATTATTGTTCTTTTCATATTGCCTCTCCTTTTGCTACTACTGCCTATACAGAAATGTCCTTATCGATATTAAATTACGATTTTTATAAGAACTTCTTCTATTAATCGCAGGTGTAATAACACCCATCAATTATCATTTTACACTAATAGTGTAATTTTACACTATATTTATTTTATCGTAAAGCAAATATCACATCTATTAAAATCATACTAATATTTATTAGTTCTATAGCAATCACAGAAAGTTTTTTATTGTCTCCAACTTTAAAGTAACCACTTTAATTCCGCTGCAAAAGATTTAAATTAGCACCTCCGCTATTGCGAATGTCATTTACTTTCCCTATTACATTTAATAATTATGACAAGCAATCAAAGGAGGTTACTATATGAGCGAACAATATATTATTTTACAAGGGCCTGCCCTTGAACCAGGTTTAATTGGTCCCACACTACCACCAATTCCACCATTTACATTTCCGACCGGACCTACTGGAATCACAGGACCTACCGGTGCGACAGGTTTTACTGGAATTGGAATAACTGGTCCCACTGGGGTTACAGGGCCTACCGGAATTGGAATAACTGGTCCTACTGGGGTTACAGGGCCTACCGGAATTGGAACAACTGGTCCTACTGGGGTTACAGGGCCTACCGGAATTGGAATAACTGGTCCTACTGGGGTTACAGGACCTACCGGAATTGGAATAACTGGTCCTACTGGAGCAACCGGTTTAGGGATACTCCCCGTATTTGGAACAATAACTTCTGAAATAGGTATCGGTTTTTCAGCAGTAGTTAATACAAATGTTAACTTTACCATTCCAGGACCTGTTAGTGGAACTACTCTAAATCCAGTAGACAACTCCATTACAATTAATACCACTGGTGTATACGCTGTATCCTTTTCAATCGTATTTGCGATACAAGCTATTTCATCTAGCATATTAAATCTTACAATAAACGATTCAATTCAATTCGCAATTGAATCACGAGTTGGTGGTGGTTCTGGGGTAAGAGCTACATCGGCCAGAACTGATTTATTACCTTTAACCCAAGGAGACGTTCTTCGAGTACGAATAAGAGAAGCCACGGGTGATATTATTTATTCCAACGCATCTCTCGTTGTTTTAAAAGTCGACTAATCCATTTATGAAAATAAAAATTTAGGAATGATAACAATATAAAAAGAAGAGGAAGACTTATATTTCAGTCTTCCTCTTCTTTTTTATCACCAATTCACCGCTGAACATATATGGAAACTGATCCTCCACTTACATGGAACTGCCCCCATCCGTCCTTATTAATTGTTACAGTATTTGTTTGATTACCCGTCATATCGTACCATACTTCCCCTGCGTTATTCTTTCCAACTTCCATCCACTTTGATCCTCCTGGCCCATCTGAGATTAATGTTGCTAGACCAGAATCCGCATGTACACCATCACCTTCTCTTGTCCATCCAATTACATCTGGATGGTCTAAATAATCACGCTGCGTACCATATGCAAAGTTTTTTCGTGCCGTCAAAATCGGATCAATTTTATCTTTTAACGCTGGAATTTCATAACTACTATTTCCGTTTGTCCCATAGTAATCACCATAGAAAACTGAAGGATAGCCCTCTGCACGAGTTAAAATAAATGCATATGCCAACGGTTTAAACCACTGACTTACTACAGATTCCAATGATTGTCCAGGCTGAGAATCATGATTCTCAACGAGAGTCACTGCAAGTGCAGGATGATTTTGCATTACTGTTCCATTTAAAATATTTCTCATATCATAATTCCCATTTCCTTTTGAAGCATAATGAAAATTGTAATGCAGTGGTGCATCAAATACAGATTGATTATAATTGACTTTCGCTAAATAATTATTTAAAGTCTGGATATCATTTTGCCAATATTCAGCCACCGTAAACATTTCTTTTCCTGTTTGCTGTCTGACATGATTTACCCAATCGCGTAAATATTCATGATCAATATGCTTAACAGCATCTAAACGAAAGCCATCTAAATTTAATTCATTCGCATACCACGTTCCCCAATTTTTCATCTCATTCGCAACATCTGGATGATCAAAATCAAGATCTGCATACATCAAATAATCATAATTTCCATTTTCGCTAGAAACTTCCCAGTCCCATGCTTTACCTATCCCCCTAAATTTATAAATTCGATTTAATTTCCTTCCTTCATCCCAATCCGTTCCGTCAAAATGATACCATTTCCATTTAAAATTAGAATAAGCATCTCCACGCCCTGAAAAGTTAAACCCTGTCCATGCATTAATTTCATAATCACCTGATACTTCAATATTTCGATTGTTACGGTCTACCTCAACAGCTGTTACAGTTTCAGTATAATCTGCTCCACCTTTATGATTCATAACTACATCGCCATATACATCGATGTTTTGCTTATGTAAAGCTTCAATTGCAGATTTCAACTGTGCTTTTGTCCCATATTTTGTCCGCACCGTTCCTTTTTGATTGAATTCTCCTAAATCATATAAATCATACGCTCCATATCCTACGTCATTTTGCGTAGTTCCTTTATATGCAGGCGGTATCCAGACAGATGTAATTCCTTTCTGAGCTAAATTTCCAGCATCCGAATGCAAACGATTCCAATGATTCCCATCATTCGGAGCATACCACTCAAAATACTGCATTAACGTTCCATTGTTAACCGTATCTGCATATACTTTACTCCCCCCATATATACTAGGTAAAAACAAAACAACCAACAAGCCGACTACTATTATTCTTTTCAACATATTTACACCATCTCCTTTCAAGAAAACGTTTGCATAGTTTATCGAAATTATTATAATATTCGTTCTACAATTAGTAAAGTAGCAATCTCTCACTCTCCCACATTATTTTTTAGTCTAACTTCACATATTCAACAAATACTTCAAAGTAGTTTTCATTTCACATCTTATTCAAGATTGTTTACAATTTATCTATAAAAGCATGACGGAGGGATTTCTATGACCGACTTTCAAAAACAATTTTTTTCAAGATTACATATAAAAGAAAAAGACAAAGTTTCATTTGAAGATTTACCTAACATTATGTACGCGATGGCACAAACTGTCCCCTTTGAAAACTTAAATATACTCGAAAACAACTTTACAGAAATATCAAAAGAAAATCTAAAAGAAAAAATTTTAGTAAACAACCGTGGCGGTCTTTGTTATGAACTCAATCCTACTATGTATTACTTCCTTAAAGACGCTGGATTTGATGTTCATCTCGTTTCAGGCACAGTGTACAATGCTGCAAATTCTATATGGGCTGTTGATTCTGGTCATATCGCAACCGTTTTAACACACCATAATGAACTTTATTTAATTGAAGTAGGATTCGGATCATACTTACCTCTTGCACCTGTCCCTTTCTTAGGTAAAGTCATTCACTCCGTCACAGGAGATTATCGTATTCGTAAAGAATTGACCGAAAAGGGAAACTATATTTTAGAGATGCGTAAAAACAATGAGTTTTTGGATCAATCTTCTGCTGATGATTGGACATTAGGCTATGCATTTTATTTGGAAGAAGTCACTGAAGAAAAAGCAAATGCAGCACAAAAAATTATCGTTGAACATGAAGGCTCACCATTTAATAAAGTACCTCTTATTGTAAAACTAACTGAAGATGGGCATGCATCTTTAACAAAGGATAGTCTGACAATAGCGAAAAACGGTAAAAAAACGAAAGAAAACCTTACAGATGGGCAATATAAAAATCTTTTACATTCAAAATTCGGAATTACATTATAATTTTTTAAGCCTTGCCATTTTAGCAAGGCTTTTCAATTTTCAGCAGGGATTTTTTGCAATTTGTTGTATTTCATAGTTATATAGGAATATAACTACATGTTTTAGAAAGGAAATGATTATG
>NZ_BOQB01000366.1 GCF_018332475.1 Bacillus sanguinis
TATGAAAGACGGAAAAATTACAGAATACGCTTTTGCGATAGCATCTTTACAGCCTGTTAATGAAGCAATGCTCGTTTTAAAGGATTATTATGTCTATGCCTTAATCATCGTATTTCTCGTTATTATTTTGTTATCCTTCTACTACTCAAAAATCATTGTGAAACCATTAATTAAAATTAATCGCGTTACAAAAAAAATGGCCAATTTTGATTTTAGCGAGAAGTTACCTGTGACAGCAGACGATGAGATTGGTGGGCTTTCCGGTAGTATTAATACATTATCTGTAAACTTAAAAGACCGAATTGATCGATTAAATGTTGCCAATACAAAATTACAACAAGATATTGAACGTGAACGTCAATTAGAGAAAACGCGAAAAGAATTCATTTCTGGTGTATCACACGAATTAAAAACACCACTTAGTGTAATTAGAAGTTTCGCAGAAGGAATTAAAGATGGCGTTAGTAAAGATACGACGTATTACACAGATGTTATTTTAGAAGAAACCGAAAACATGAACAGACTTATTGTTGAAATGTTAGAATTAGCAAAATTAGAATCAGGTACGTACAAGCTAGATATGACGACATTCTCAATCGGTGAACTAATTCAACAAGTCTATACAAAGTTATTATTTAGCATGGAAGAAAAGCATTTACAAGTGAATATAGATGTAGACTCTTCTATATTTGTTCAAGCGAATCGTAGTCGTATTGAGCAAGTGGTTGTGAACTTACTTAGCAATGCCATTCGCTATACGCCAGAAGGAGAAAAAATACAAGTTTCCGTTATAGCAATGGAAGATACAGTAAAAATACAAATCGAAAACACAGGAAACCCTATCCCAGAAGAAAGTCTTGAAAAAATTTGGGATCGTTTCTACCGTTTAGATGCATCTCGTAGCCGTCATACTGGTGGTACTGGTCTCGGATTATCAATTGTAAAAAACATTTTAGACCTTCACCATGCGGAGTACGGTGTATATAACACAACTAATAGTGTTGTATTCTACTTTAATTTACAAAAAGTAAAAGAAGTCAAATAATTTGTCTTAATTTCACTAGGAGTTCACATGAAATTCACACTCTCCCTTTATAGTAAGAAACAAGTTAATCCTTTCCTTTACACATATAAAAGAGGAGAGTGCGTGAAATGAAACAAGCAGGACAACCTATTCAAAATGAAAAACAATTAGAAACTATCAAAAATATACTTTTACAATCTTCGAAACGTGATGGCTTATTATTCGTATTAGCTGTAAATTCTGGCTTAAAAGTAAGTGAAATCTTACAATTAAAAGTTAGTGATGTAATCGATGAAAATGAAAATGTTCGCCATTCCATTTTATTTTACAATGAAAAAGTAAAGAAACATAAATGGTTTGCTGTTAATGAAGACTTACAGCACGCAATCGAAGACTACATGAAAGAACGTAAAACTTGGAAACGTAATGAACCATTATTAAAGTCTCAAAAAGGAACAAAATCTATTACGAGACAACATGCATGGTACATTTTAAACAAAGCTGCAAAAGAAGTTGGATTAGAAGGGATTAGCTCACATACACTTCGAAAAACTTGGGGATATTGTGCATACAAATCAGGTGTTGACATCGCATTTTTACAACACTTCTTTGATCATAGTACTCCATCAAAAACTTTAAAGTATATCGGTATTGCTTAATAACTCTTATACATAAAAAGGTTACCATTTTATAAATGGTAACCTTTTTTATGTTTCACATTCTCTTCCCTTGTCTCTCCTATATTGTAGTGGTACTCTAATAGTAAGGGGGAGAAATTATGAACACATTAACAATTGAATTACCGAAAGAAACGGCTGAAAAACTTGATTTATTAAAACAAGCTTACGAAAAAAAAACAGGTGCTTCTATTTCTGAGAGTACTCTAGTTCAAACACTTATCTCAAAAGAGTTTATCCAAGCGATAACTCCTTTTGATTTACAACAATTCGTCACTGGAAAAGAACAGCATTAATTGCTGTTCTTTTTTTGTACTTTATCAGGATTTTACTAGAATTCTCCCCCGAAAAACTTCTTTGCTTCAGCCGAACTTTTTTATCAGGAATCTTCCTACCCGTTACTGTCTCATAAAAGTTTTTTATTTATTTTTCGGAAAACTATTGACAATGATAATGATAACCATTATCATTTATTACGAAGCCAACAATTGATGAATCAACCAAACGCTCAGTAACATTGTTACCCCTCTTTTTCATATAGAAAGGCACTGTACATTCCCCCTGTTTGTACAGTGCCTTTCTTGTTTTTATCATTCAAACAAATTTAATTGCTCGGGCTTTGGCTCGCCATATGTAATGTTCATCATTTTCATAAGCTGTTTCGCATTATCCGCTGCATCTCCGCCCGAATTATTGTTAAATAGTACATATATGTCCTTTGTCTTCTTTTTCAATTGCTCTAGTCTTTCTATCCATTCTTCTAATTCTTTATTGTTGTAGCGATATAAACAACGAACCGCTCTCCAATTTTCCCCTTTATCGAGCCAGCCATGAACATTTCGACCATGAAAACGTATTAACACCATCTCTGTGTTCGTTACTTCTAATACGAGCGGTATCGAACCTATCCCGGCCTGTGGCTCATCACAAATGGTATGAATCCATTTCTCTTGTTCCAAAAACTGTAGCGTCTTATCTCTCATTTCCGGATAAAACCATGTTTGATTCCGAAATTCTATAGCACATGGCAAACCTTCCATTTTTTCTTTCGTATATCGAAGAAAATCTACATTTTTCTTTTTACAATCAAACCATGGTGGATATTGAAATAAAATCGTTTTTAATTTACCAGCTTCTATTAAAGGAAGAATGGATTCTTTATATACATCAAACATTTCGTCAAACGTAGAAAAAGGAATTTCACCTTTCATATGCCCCGTCATCCCTTGATATGCTTTTACGACAAAAGAAAAATCTTGCGGTGTCTCCATTGCCCATTTTGTATAGTTTCGTGCAGGTTGCATCGCATAAAATGAACTATCCACTTCTACAATAGGAAAATACTCACTATATGTTCGTAATTTATTTCTATTTTCATAGGGGTCTATATATAAAGAATCATGATCTCCCCACCCTGTTACTCCAATGAAAAGCAAATATATTCCTCCCTTTTTAACTTCACCTTCTATCCATTCTACTCAATTCCTGAACACTTCGACCAATCAATTTTATTAAGTAGTCTCTTCTTTAAGAGTATCCGTATAAAAATATGATATACTAGATGGAAGAATTTTTAAATTGAGGGGTTATTTATTTATGCTTCCAAACGATGATATTATATCTCATGAAAAACGAATAGAAGAACTAGAAAATAAAGTACGTTTTTATGAAGAACTTGTAAATCAATTACCACATCATTTCACATATAAAAATCCACATATTGGTTTACAAATAAAGAAAACGAGATCGATTCATTCCATTCAAAACATACAAAAAGAAAATAAAGAGGCCGATTTTCAACTTACTTGCGACTCATTATTTTTATTTAAACAACTTGAAACATACTTTGTTCATATTTTTGATGCTTTTTCACATCATGTAACCTTTGTTGATAATAAAGGAAATATAACTTTATGTAATCAAGCTGCTGCAGATGATTTTGGTGTAGTACGAAATGATATAATCGGAAAACCAATTCAACAATTACTAAAGTTGCCTGAAGAAAAAATTAAAGCTCTAGAAACATTAAGAACAGGCACAGAAATATATAATGAAGAAGTTTTAGACAAAAACTATGGCATTTTAAATAACCGAATTATTCGTGATTATAACGGAGAGATTTTTAGAGTTATTAGTGTCTTTCATTATTTAAATACAGAACGTGATGCAGAAAAATTTTCGTTAGCAGGGCGAATCGCGGCTGGTATTGCACATGAAGTACGTAATCCTCTTACAACCGTACGAGGATATTTACAATTTTTACAAGAAAATGTTTCTCCATCTAATAAAGAATTATTTAAAAACTTACTTATTCCTGAATTAGATCGCGCAAATAGTATCATTACAAAATTTTTATCTATTTCAAAAACACGTGAATTTAAAAGAGAACCCTTTCCCATTAATACATTTTTACGTGAGTATATTCAACAGTTACTAGCTAGCGAAGTCTTTTTACATAACATTTCAATTGATTATAATTTTTCTACCGAATTAGATGATATTTTAGTTCATATTGATCGTCATGAACTTGTGCAAGTTTTTTTAAACTTATTCCAGAACGCTGTCGATGCTCAAGGAGAAAAAAAACTTTCTATACAAATCACTAGTTACCGCCTTGATAATTTTGTTCGTATTACTTTCACTGATAATGGGACTGGTATTCCACCAGCGATTCAAGAATATATCTTTGATCCATTCTTCTCAACAAAAGATTCCGGCACAGGTTTGGGCTTGTCAGTAACGAAAAAAATTATTCAAAATCATAACGGTACATTAAAAATGACTAGTAATGAAGATGGTACTACTTTTACTATTTCAATTCCAATCTTACCTAAAACAGCCCTTGAAAGATTAAATCAATACACATAGAATCCAATCCACGAACAGCATGTCAATTGTTAAATCCCTCAACCATTGACATGCTGTTTTTTATGTTGAACTTTTCTTCTTTATATTCTATAAAACTTCCTCTATACCTTACTTACTTTTTGCTAAGTGGGCCCATTTCTTATTTTTTTAGAAATGGTAGTTTGTCCATCACAGATTTAGTATAAATTTCATTTTAATATATAGTAATGACTATTGATTCTATGAAAGAAAGGAATGAAAAGATGAACAATAAAAATAAAGGAAAAGTATTTTATGGTAATGATTGTTGCGAAGTAAGAGCTTGTAGTCATATTAACATTTCTAAGTCCGAACT
>NZ_BOQB01000367.1 GCF_018332475.1 Bacillus sanguinis
AGTTCAATTTTCATGAAGAGATAATGAAAAGATTATTAAAAATTTCTCATAAAAAAATAGGAGCATTTCTGCTCCTATTTTTTACGGCTTCACATCTAAATTCTGTAAAAATAAAGTTGCTGTTACGTAACGTTTCGCTAACATTTGTACATAAGCGGTATGCACAGAGAGTGTGGCGATAATAATGGCGTTACGAATTGCTTCACGTTGTTCATTATTAATTTGATCGAACTTGCTTGCGATTTTATCAGCTTTTTCTTTTACGATGTTTTCAATTGTATGAACTGTATCTGTTGCATTTAATTGTAAGCAATTCCCTTGATTGAGTTCTTCAAATAGAGAAGAGTAAGCTCCATATAAATGAACAGGATTGATTAAGTCATCACTTCGATCAGCTGGGTCATTTACGATAAGGCGTAATAGCTTACGAATAGATTCAAAATCAAGTGCTGTTTTTAAATCTTCAACAATGAATAGTAAGGCTGCTTGTTCAATTGAATATTTTTTTCCTTTTTGAGGAGAGCCAATCATTTCTTTTATATCTCGTTTTACCCAGTTCTGCATGGCTGTTACTGAGAAACTTGTATTTTCAATTTGATTTCCAAGCGCAACTATTTCATTTAATGAAAAACCAACGTCCGTATCTTCAATCTTAATTAGTTTTTCGAAAATAGGTGAAAGTGCGGTAGTAATAAAAGCAGTAACGCTTTGTCCGCTTTCAATATCTTTTTTATGTGACTTTGCCCAAGCTTCTTGTAAAATACCGAGAGGCTTTTTCGTATTCCAACCTCTTAGTGATAGAAGAAGAGTAGCCATTTCGTTTCGTGTGAGATGAAATGTTTCCATCTTTTCACCTCCATAAATAATAAAAGTTCTTATGAACCTATAATATGTTTTGTTTCATTTAAAGTCAATTCTGTTTTGCTTAATTTTTCCTTATGTCATAAAACTGTCGGAAGTAAATAATACTTGCATATTTCGACAAAAGTTCATATAATAAGTTCATAAGAACCTTAAAATGTTCTTAAAAAATAAATCTATCATTCTGAATTTACTAGAGAGATAGATTTCACATATATCTATATAAAAGGAGAATGGATATAATATGTTGAAAAAACTTGTAGCAGTAATGACAGCATTCATGGTAATCTTTGGTGCTAGTAGCTTTATGTTCGTAGATCATGCGGCAGCGAAAAGTTACAAATCTGGTAAAAAATCATTTTCACCAAGTTCAGGCCAAAAATCAAAAGTTGATTTAAACAAAAAAGATTCAAATGTAAATTCTCAAAAAACGACTCCAGATTCAAAAACGAAAGCAACAAACACAGCACCAAAAAGTAATAAAGGAAGCTTTATGAAAGGTTTATTACTAGGTGGTCTTGGTGGTTTACTAATGGGTAGCTTATTTGCAAATATGGGAGCTCTTGGTTCTGTATTAGCGTTTATGGTAAATATGTTAGTAATGGCTGGTATCGTAATGTTAGCAGTTCGTGCATTTAAATACTTCAAAGATCAACGTAAGAAAAAGGAAGATGAAGTAGCATGGAAACGATAAAAATTTCTGAACAAGAACTGATCAATGCACTTTGCGTATATATCGCTGAAAAAAGACAAGTTGGTCCAGAAGAAGTTTTAGTTGAACTCATGTACGACGATGACTACGGTTTCTCTGCTGAAGTAGAGGTAAATGGTCGCCAACAAATTTTAATTCAAGCGAACTTAATCGAAGCATTACGCTTATTGCTTGACAGAGAATATAATGTCAATTCATTTGCGGCAAGATTACAACTTGAATTAGATGATGAAGAAGGCATTTACGCATTAGCGAAATTTAATAACTCAGATGAGTAGGAAAAAGAGCTGTTGAGAGTAATCTCAGCAGCTCTTTTTAGTATGGGCATATGCAAGGGAATAATCCTGCCAAATTTCATTCATCTTCCGTCTACCGATATCAACCATCGGATTAAATTGAATAGCAGCTTGTTGACGTACGGCATGTACATGTTGGATTGCTTCTTGCAAGTGTTGTTCAACCGAATGGGATTTTTTATTTGCTTGTTTTACAATTGAATATCCAGCAACATTTCCTTGTGCCATCGCAATTTTCCCGCTTTCAATGCCAGTTATATTGCCGGCTACAAATAAACCAGGAAGAGGGGTTTCCATTGTTTCGGAATGGATAGGAACGTGCCCTCCTAATTCCGGTATGTAACGGAAAGGACAACTAGCTACAGCGGCTAACTCAGCAAGAGGATATAAGCCGCCGGCAATACAAACGAAGTCTGCCTCATATATTTGTTCCGAGCCAGTAATGATGTTTCCTTTCGTATCAATATTAGCAACGCGTACACCTTCAACTTGATCTGTTCCAATAATTTCAAGAGCTGCTTTTCGAAGATGAAGAGGTGTACCATTTATTTTCATACCGTTATTTGGATAGAAGTTTAATCCAGCTTTTTTAGCCCAGTTATATTTCATGAAGCGACTACCTACACGTAATAAAGGTGACGGGGCAAGGTGAGCAGCATGTAATAGAGAGTTTAAAACTTCTTCTGGTTCACCAGCCTTTTGACTTAATTCACTTTTTTCAGGAAGTACGATATGTTCAACTTTAATGCCCGCTAATTGTAATTCATTTAATATAGCGAATGACAATATGTTAGCTCCAATAATGATTCCTTTTTTCCCAACTTGAACACGATGAACATTTGTCATTACTTGTGCTGCCCCGATTGACATAACACCTGGAATTGTCCAACCAGGAAGGGGAATGGAGTACTCAGCAGCTCCAGTAGCAAGTAAAACGAAAGGTGCTTCTAACGTACCGATATTCGTATGTACGAACCAAGAGCTTTCATTTTTATCTAAATTATAGACAGAAACACCGCAGCGAATAGTAACTGATAGTGATTTTGCTTCTTCGTGAAGACGTTTTGATTCTTCTATTCCGTTCCACCATTCTCCAGTATGTTCTTGATGTAATTGCCCAAGCAACCTTCCGCCAGGCTTCATAAATTCATCAATAACAAGTACATTCAGTCCAAATCGAGCACAAGAGATAGAGGCTGATAAACCCGCTGGTCCAGCACCGATAATAATGACATCGTTCATCGCTTTTTCACCATCTCTCTCACGATATTTGGATGCTGTTTTCCACTGTCAACTACCATATCTTCTTCTACAACAGTTAAGCATGCTCGTACGTTTGCTTGATTGTTTACTGTGACGCGGCATTCAGAACAATGTCCAATATTACAGTAAATACCTCGCGGCGTCCCACTATCTTCATGCACTCTTAAAGTTCTTATTCCGTTTGCAAGTAAAGCGGCCGCAATCGTTTCATGTTCATAGGCTTCATACTGTTGCCCGTTAAATTGGAAAGTGATGCGTTTACTATTATTTAAACTCCCTAAAATAGGGTGATGGGTAATTCTATTCATTGATTTTCACCTACCGCTCCAAAGGTAACTGCGCGCACAGGTGGTTGATATTTTAATGGGGTTTCATTAGTAGTTACGTCAGGATTTGCGCTCTCAATCATTCGATCTATCATCATTCTACATGTGCGGCCACCGCAAAATCCCATGCCAGCACGTGTTCTTAGTTTTAATTCTCTTGCCGAGCATTTATATTCAGCAATTGTCGATTGAAGTTGTTCGTATGTAACTTCTTCACATCGACAAACAATTAAGTGATCTTTATTCGTCATATGAATTCCTCCTCTAGTTCGGTTTGCACAAATTAAATAATGCAAAAACTATGCCAATATAGAGGAGGGAAACGGTTATTGTAATCCAAGCTTTTTTAAACGGTTATATAAAGTGGCTCTCGTAACACCGAGCTGTTTCGCGCACTCTAATTTATTCCCATTTAATATGCGTAAAGCCCTCTCAATGACTTTCTTCTCATGTTCATCCATCTCTTCTTGCAAAGAGAGAATCGTATTATTGTTGCTAAGTAATAGGGAATGAGCCGTAGAATTGTCTAACGTTTCGGTTGCATGAAATGGTAAATATTCTTGTTTTATAATACCGTCAGTCGCAAATACGACAAGTCTTTCAACGACGTTACGAAGCTCGCGAATATTACCTGGCCAATTGTAATGAAGTAGCTCATGCATAATGCTGGAAGGTAAGTCACGAATTGGTCTGTTGTAGTTGATTGAAAAATCGTTTAAGAAAGAATAGGTTAATTCAATAATATCCTCGCGTCTTTCTCGCAGCGGTGGAATTTGCAAGCTAACTACATTTAAGCGATAGTATAAATCTTCTCTGAACGTGCCTTTTCTCATTTCTTCTTGTAAATCACGATTTGTAGCAGCGATAATGCGGAAATTAATATGAATTTCCTTTTCTCCACCAACACGGTAATATTTTCGTTCTTGTAGTACACGCAAAAGCTTTACTTGCATATCAAGCGGCATTTCTCCTATTTCATCAAGGAATAATGTACCGCCTTGCGCGAGCTCTATTTTACCTTTCTTACCTTTACTATTTGCACCAGAAAACGCCCCGCGTTCATAACCGAATAATTCACTTTCAAATAAAGCTTCTGGAATGGCGCCGCAGTTAATTGAAATGAAAGGTGCCTTAGCTGCTTCGCTTGCTTCATGAATTGCTTTTGCAAATACTTCTTTTCCAACACCACTTTCTCCGAGTATTAAAACAGTTGATTTCACCGAGCAAACCTTTCTAGCTAATTGTATCGTTCTTTGTATTACAGGGCTCTTTCCATTCATCGCAAGGAAAGGGTCTGATTCATCTTTATATTTTGCGACCTCTTGTTCTAATCGGTGCATTTCATGTGACATATTAAATAGCTTTTCATTTAAAGCGACTTGATTTGTAACATCAGTTTCTGAAACGACAGCTCCGATAATTTCATCGTTACAATAAACTGGGTTTGAATTTATTAATACGAATAAATCAGGCCGAGGCTGATGGAACTGAGCGGTTATGCTTTTTCCGTCATGTAATGATTGCAAAATTTCTAAATCTTTATAGTCAAAAAAACGAGTGATAGGTTGTCCAATAATTTCATTATGGTTGACTGAAAAAATCTTTTCGGCGCCATCTGTCCAAGTACGAACACATTCTTTATCATCGATGACTGTAACGGAAGAATCAGTTGTTTGTATTACGGTGTTATAGAAAGATTGTAGTTCATTGTATGACTTAACAAGGAACGGAATGATTTGCTGAGCTGTTATACAGCATAAAGGTTCTTTATTTTCGTTTATTACGACAACAACCATTCCATGAGAAAACGCGTCAAATAAAGCGGTAAATGAATCATCTTTGTAAATAACTGCACAGTTGTATTTGTCTGTAGTAGAAGGGCGGAAATAATACTTTTCGTTAACTCGCTCAATATATTGCATGCTGTTTGTATGATCAATGGATAAAGTTTTTAGAAATTCTTTTATTGTGGGAAATGAGAATGCCATATTGTCCTCCTATTATGTATAAAAATTTTGACAGTGATAAAAAAATAATACACCTATTTACGATAAATTTAAAATATTTTTACAAATAAAAATATTATTTATAAAAAGTGTATACATGTATAGTTGGCACGTCAATTGCATGTAAAGAAAGTGAGGGATTAAAAAGAAGGGAGGGGTGCTACGTGAGGCACTGTGACGTTTTAATAATAGGTGGTGGAATTATAGGATGTTCTATCGCTTATTACACTTCAAAATACGGAAGAGACGTAACAATCATTGAAAAAGGAGAATTTGTCAGTGGGACGTCTTCACGGTGTGACGGGAATATTTTGGCTATCGATAAAGACCCAGGGTTTGATAGTCAAATGTCGTTAGTAAGTCAAAAATTAGTAACTGATTTAAGTGAAGAGTTAGAGCATTCATTTGAATATAGAGCACCAGGGAGTATTCTCGTATGTGAGTCGGACGAAGAAATGGAAGCAGCGCAGCAATGGGTGAATCGTCAAAAGGAAGCTGGTTTACCGTTCCGAATGCTTGATAGGCAAGATATAAGAGAAGAATCGCCATTTTTCGCAGATGATTTATTAGGCGGATTGGAATGCGCAACAGATTCCACTGTAAATCCATATCTTCTTGCTTTTTCACTTCTCGCAGAATCGAAGAAATTTGGTACGAAAGTTTTTAATCATACGGAAGTAAAAGAAATGAGAAGAGTTATAGACGGTTCCTTTATTGTAGAAACGACAAATGGGACGTTTACTGCGAAGCAAGTGGTGAACGCCGCCGGTGTGTGGGCTCCGAAAATTGGACAAATGCTTGATGTGAATATACCGATTGAACCGAGAAAGGGACATATTATTGTAGCTTCAAGGCAACAACACGTTGGCTGTCGTAAAGTAATGGAATTTGGCTATTTAATTTCTAAATTTGGTGGGAAACGAAAAGTGGATGCTTTAACTGAAAAATATGGGGTAGCTCTCGTATTCGAGCCGACAGAAAGCCAAAATTTTTTAATTGGTAGTAGTAGAGAGTTTGTTGGGTTTCATACGAGGATAAATAATGAGGTTATTAAATGTATTGCGAACAGAGCAATTCGTTTTTATCCGAAAATGGCGGATATGATGGTGATTCGTTCATATGCTGGGTTACGCCCGTGGACAGAAGATCATTTGCCAATCATTTCACGTGTGGAACATGTCCCGAACTACTTTATAGCAGCAGGGCATGAAGGGGATGGCATTAGTCTTGCCGCAGTTACTGGGAAAGTAATTGAAGAGTTATTAAATGAAAAAGAAACAATCATTCCTATTGAACCACTTCGTTTGAGTCGTTTTACAGAAAGGGTGTTAAACGGATGAGGTCACAAAGAGTCTTTACGACGATTGATACACATACAGGCGGGAATCCAACGAGAACATTGATTAGCGGGCTGCCTAAGTTAAGTGGAGAGACGATGGCAGAGAAGATGTTACATATGAAAAAGGAGTATGACTGGATTCGCAAATTGTTAATGAATGAACCACGTGGTCATGATGTAATGTCAGGAGCACTATTAACAGATCCATGTCATCCGGAAGCAGATATTGGTGTTATTTACATAGAAACAGGTGGATATTTACCGATGTGTGGTCACGATACAATTGGTGTATGTACAGCTTTAATTGAATCGGGTTTAATTCCGGTAGTTGAACCGATTACTTCATTAAAGTTAGACACGCCAGCCGGCTTAGTTGAAGTGGATATCTTTGTTCAAGATGGAAAAGCGAAAGAAGTCTCCTTCTGTAACATACCAGCTTTTTTACTGAAACATATTACTGTACAAGTCGAAGGGATTGGAACTGTTGAAGCAGATATTGCGTATGGAGGAAATTTCTATGCCATTATTGATGCGAAGTCAGTAGGTTTAGAGTTAGTACCGGAACATGCATCTACAATCATCGATAAGGCAATTCATATTAGAAATATCATTAATGAGAAATTTGAAATCATTCATCCAGAGCATTCGTTTATTAGAGGATTAACCCATATTGAATTTTATACAGATCCTACTCATGAAAGTGCGCATGTAAAAAATACAGTTGTCGTTCCGCCAGGGGGAATTGATCGTTCTCCATGTGGTACAGGAACCTCAGCGAAGTTAGCTGTTTTATACGCAAATCAAAAAATCGAGATGAATGAAGAGTTTATTCACGAGAGTATCGTTGGCTCTCTATTTAAAGGATGCGTTATAAATACGACAAATGTTGCAAATATAGAAGCTGTCGTAACGAAAATTACAGGTTCAGCTTGGCTTATGGGTATGCACAGATTTTTTTACAATGAAAAGGATCCACTGAAAGAAGGATTTTTGCTAATTCCGCCGATGGAACATGAAACGGAGGATGTAAAATGAACATTCAAAAAATGTATACAGCAGTAGACGTACACGTAAATGGCGAGGCATTTCGTGTAATAAAAGATGTACCATGTAAGTACTACTACAATTTAGAACAATTAAACGAACAATTTTCAGGTGAATTAGCAGAAGAAATGCAGCTTTTATTAAATGAACCGCGTGGTTTTATCGGTTTAAATGGATGTATCGTCGTTCCTTCTATTCATGCGGAAGTCGATGCAGCTGTATTATTTTTTAATCATGAAGGGTCAATTCCTCTCCATTACGGAGGTATTGTCGCAGTCATAACGATGTTACTAGAAAGCGGGTATTTAAAAAAGAGAGAGACGAATCAATACAAAATCGAAACGTTATCTGGCATATTTTCAGTCCATGCGTATGTAGAGAATGATGAAGTTGTGTCTGTTTCGTTTGAAAGTAAACTATGTTATATGATTGAGAAAAACCTACATGTTGGTAATATAAGTTACTCTCTCATACAAGCAGATAAAGTATATGCAGTTGTAGAAAAAGGTACGTATTCACCAGAAATTTGTATTGAAAACATTTCTGAATTGAAAAAATGGGGAGAAGCTACACTTCAAGCTATACAAAAACAGTCGCTAATAAAAAGGCTTATTTTAGTAGATTCCACGCAAAAAGAAAACAACCATATAAAGTCGATTACATTTCATGAAGATAACTTTATCGTACGTTCGCCAGGGTTTGTCTCTACTATTGTGTCTTTTGTTCATACATTATTTAAAAATGATTATATAGCGGATAAACCTTTTATAAATGAAAGTATATTTAATAGCTTTATAACAGTTGAAAAAGTAAAGAAGGAGGAAACGGGTTACATTTTTCGTTTTGAAAGTAGAGGATTTATTACAGGGATGCAGACGTTTCTATTAGACTCTACAGATCCGTTTCCAACAGGGTTTTTATTAAAATAAAATGGTAAA
>NZ_BOQB01000368.1 GCF_018332475.1 Bacillus sanguinis
ATGTAGTATGTCCTTACACACTCTGAAAAACAAATTTAGTTTCCTCTTTTATTATAAATGATATCAAAATGGTTAACTAAATATACATATGACATTTCAATACAAAAAGTGCACCTCCAATTGTTATTTGTATGTAACAATTGGAGATGCACATCATTTAAGACAGCTCTTCTACACTTTTAAATAAACTTACTAATAATGCTTTTTGCGCATGCAATCGATTACCAGCTTGCTCAAAAACGATAGACTGTGGTCCATCTATAATTTCTCCTGTTACTTCCTCTTCACGATGGGCAGGTAAACAGTGTAAGAAACGATATGTTTGCTTCGCATGCGTAACAAGTTCTTTATTGATTTGGTAAGGTTGAAATAAAGTATATTTCTCTTCTTCTCCCTCTTGCCCCATACTCATCCAAACGTCAGCATAAATGAAATCTGCTTCACTCACCGCTAGTTCAGGGTTATGCAAAATTTCAATTTTCGCTCCTGTTTCTTCAGCAATCGCTAACGCTGTTTTTACAATCTCTTCATTCGGTTCATACCCTACAGGCGTTGCCACAGTCATATTCATTCCGACTTTCGCACTCGCTAACAATAATGAATGACATACATTATTTCCATCACCTACGTAAGCCAATTTTATTCCTTTAAATGCATTTACTTCTTCATATATTGTCATTAAGTCTGCCAATGCTTGACAAGGATGATGATCGTCAGTTAAACCGTTAATAACAGGAATGCTCGATTCTTTTGCAAGCTCTTCTACATCCGCATGTGAAAATGTACGTATCATGATCCCGTCAATATAATGAGATAATACTTTCGCAGTATCTGAAACGGTTTCCCCTCTTCCAATCTGCATCTCTTTCCCACTTAAAAACATACCATGTCCCCCGAGCTGTACCATTCCCGCTTCAAAAGATACACGAGTACGAGTTGAATGTTTATCAAAGATAAGTCCTAATATTTTTCCTTGTAATAAAGGCTCCTGCTTATTCTTTTTTAAATAGATAGCGAACTCAATTAAAGAAATAATTTCTTCTTGCGTCAATTCTTCTAGCGTTAAAAGATCTTTCGTATTTAATTTCGGTACTTGTACAGTTGACATGGAACTTCCCCCTTATATAATTGATACGTTTTTTGTACAAACTACTTTTTTTATCATATATACTGCCTGTTCTAACTCTTCATTCGTCACAATAAGTGGTGGTAATAGTCTTATAACATTAGGTCCTGCTTGTAATACGAGAAGCCCTTCTTTCTCTAGTTGTTCTATAAAACTTGCAACTTCATGCTTACACTCAATCCCAATCATAAGCCCCTTTCCACGTATATTTTGAATACATTCGACATGTTGTAATTCCTCTTGCAACTTCTCTAATACGTACTCGCCTTTTTCTTGTACTTCTTTTAAAAACGATGGTCTTTTACTTACTTGCAATACTTCTTTCGCTGCAGCCATCGCGATGTAATTCCCGCCAAAAGTTGAACCGTGTGATCCTGCAGTAAACGACGTTCCGAGCTCTTTCCGGCCAATCATCGCTCCGACAGGAACCCCGTTCCCAAGTGCCTTTGCCACGGTAACGATATCAGGATCTATTCCCACTTGTTCATAAGCGAATAGTGTTCCAGTTCTTCCTATCCCCGTTTGTACTTCGTCTATAATAAATACGGAACCGAACTTATTACATAATGTTTCAATCTCTTTCAAAAAAGATAGATCAGCAGGTATTACTCCTCCCTCTCCTTGAACAACTTCTACCATTACCGCCGCAACTTCTTCATTCATTACTTCCTCTAATACTTTAATATCGTTAAAAGGGATATGTAAAAAAGATGGAAGTAATGGCCCAAATCCTTCTTTTACCTTATCTTGGCCCGTTGCACTCATCGTTCCAAATGTTCTACCGTGAAAAGACTGCTGGCATGTTACGACGAGAGATTTTTCAGTATGCTTACGGGCTAGCTTCAAAGCAGCTTCATTCGCCTCTGCCCCGCTATTACAGAAGAACACATAATCTAATGCTATGTTTTCTGTTAATAATGACGCGACTTCTTCTTGTAAGCTGTTTGTAAACAGGTTAGATATATGCCATATTTCATGCAGTTGCCCTTGTACAGCTTTCATAACAGTAGAATGACAATGTCCTAAATTACATACACCGATTCCTGATGTGAAATCTAAATATTGCTTACCGTTTTTATCACTAACTTTCGTTCCACTCCCCTTTACAAACTCAATATTTCTTCTCCCATACGTTTGAAAAAGATGACTTGTCATACGATACTTACTCCTTTCGTTACCGTCGTTCCGATACACTCGTCCGTAACTTCAGTAAAATCTTTTGTACCGTTCACAATACTTATCTTTTGCACTCCCATTTTTAATGACGTTAGTGCCGCCTGTACTTTCGGAATCATCCCGCCTGTAATAACTCCTTTTTCTATTAAAGTAATAATTTCCGATTCATCCGTTTTCTTTACTAATTTCCCTTCATGTAATATCCCATCTACATCCGTAATAAAAATGAGTTCTTTTGCGGATAATGCGGCTGCAATTCCAGCTGCAGCTGTATCCGCATTTATGTTATAAATCTCATTATCATGTATCCCGACCGGAGCAATAACAGGAATATAATTCAAATTTATCAATCCTTTTAGTAAGGCTGTTTCGACATAACTTACTTCTCCCACATATCCTATTTCTTCGCTGACAGGTTGAACTTGGAGTAAATTGCCATCACACCCTGAACAACCTACCGCAAGTAAATTATGCCTTTGCAACTTCATTACAAATTTTTTATTCGTACTTCCGCATAGCACCATTTGAACAATATCCATAACTTCTTTTGGTGTTACTCTTAACCCATCCCTTTTTTCTACTTTGATGTTACAATCTTTTAATTGCGCATCAATTTCTGGGCCGCCACCATGGACAATCACTACTTTATACTTCTGTTGCAATTTCTTTATACAATCAAAAAACACATCATTTAATTGATCCAACATACTACCGCCGCATTTCACTACAATATAATCGCTCATCTTCCCTCTCCTTATGTACGATAACAAGCGTTTATTTTCACATATTCATAACTTAAGTCACAGCCCCAAGCTGATCCGTTCTCTTCTCCTAAATGTAAATACACATCAATCATAATTTCATGTTCTTTTAATTTCTTTTTCATTTCCTCTTCAGAAAACATTTGAGGTTCACTATTTTTTAACACAGTGATCGATTGAAGAATAATATCAATTGTATTTGGATGAATCGCTACTTCACTTTGTCCTATACTGCTAATAATCCGCCCCCAATTTGGGTCTTCACCATGGATTGCTGTTTTTACAAGACTCGAACCGACTATTTGCTTTGCAATTTTCTTTGCCTCTTCATTCGTTCGGGCCCCTAACACATTTACTTCTATTAACTTCGTAGCGCCTTCACCGTCTTGTGCTATTTTTTTTGCTAAATCTTCACATACCATCTGTAAAGCAAATACGAAAGTTTCCCAATCTGTATGTTCCATATTGATTGGTTTCGTTTCTGCTAATCCACTTGCCATAACGATGACCATATCATTCGTAGAAGTATCTCCATCCACCGTAATTTGATTAAATGTATGATTCGTTATTTGTGATAATGCTGTTTGCAATACGTCATGCTCTATATGAGCATCTGTCGTAATAAAACTTAGCATCGTTGCCATATTTGGATGAATCATCCCTGAACCTTTCGCAACACCAGCAATCATCACTTTCTTCCCATCAATCATCATCTCATAGCACGTTTCTTTCGTTATAAGATCCGTCGTTAAAATCGCTTCAGAAAAAGAATGAGCTTCACTTACTTCCTTCGTAGGGATAAGAGTTGTAATTCCCTTTCGAATTAAATCCATCGGTAACGGAACACCAATTACACCCGTTGAAGCTATTGCAACGTAATGTTCTTTCACTCCAAAATGTTCCGCCCCTAATGCACGCATCTCGTAAGCATCTTGTAAGCCTTTCATTCCTGTACAAGCATTTGCATTTCCACTATTGACGATAATTGCTTGCAATTTCCCCTCAGCCGTTATACTATCTTTCGTTACTTGCAGGGGAGCTGCTTGTATTTGATTCGTTGTATAAACGGCGGCACATGATGCTGGCACTTCACAAATGATTACACCTAAATCCTTTTTGTCTTTTTTCAAACCATTTGCCGTACCGATTGCCGAAAAGCCTTTTGGCGTTACAATTGAACCATTTTCTAATTTTGTAATAGACTCTACTTTAATCATCATGTCCCCCTTATAGATAAAGCGGCATATGTTGTAAACCTGTGGTTTCTTCTAGTCCCGCTACTATATTTGCATTTTGAATCGCTTGCCCAGCCGCACCTTTCATCATATTGTCTATAACCGAAACGACAGTCACTCTTCCAGTTCTTTCATCGTAAGCTATCCCCATATCACAATAATTTGAGCCTCTCACTTCTTTCGGACTTGGAAATTCTCCTTGCATACGAATTCGAATAAAAGCCGATTGTTCATACGTTTCTTCATATAATTTTTGAAGTTGTTCTATTTCCATTTCTCGTTTTACTTTCGCATAAAGTGTAACCATAATCCCCCGTGATATCGGTATTAAATGCGTACTAAACGTGATTGGCTTCGTTTCCCTATTCCACTCCACAAGCATTTGCTCAATCTCAGGAACGTGTTGATGCTCATTTACTTTATAAATACGTAAGTTATCGTACAACTCAGGAAAGTGAGTCATTGTTGTTGGCGTTTTGCCAGCTCCAGATACTCCTGATTTCGCATCAATAATAATGGAGTCTTCTTCAATTATGCCGCTACGTACTAATGGCAATATCGCTAATAATGCTGCTGTAGCAAAACATCCTGGGTTTGCAATTAAATTTGCATTTTGAATCTCGGACCTTTTCCATTCACTTAACCCATATACAGCTTCACTAAGAACTTCTTCTTTTGCAGCTGCCCTTTTATACCACTGTTCATATATGAAAGGATCTTTCATACGAAAGTCTCCAGATAGATCAATTACTTTTACACCCACTGCTAATAATTTTGGAGTTAACTCTGCCGATACTCCTGCTGGGGTTGCTAAAAATACAATTTCTGCTTCCTTCTCTATTTCCTCCACATCAATTTCTTGTAGCGTATGAACAAGAACATTCCGAAGGTGCGGATATACATTTGTTATACACTCACCAACTTGCGAAAAAGAATGGAGAGATACTATCGAAAAATATGGATGTTGCTCTAATAACCGAATTAATTCAATGCCTCCATACCCAGTTGCTCCAATAATCGCGACTTTCATATGCTCCTCCTCATATCGATTCTTTAAATTAAGTATGATTATAATATTG
>NZ_BOQB01000369.1 GCF_018332475.1 Bacillus sanguinis
ATCTGATGTAAATGCACTTTTAAAAATATAAAAAATAGATAAAAAAAAATATTATACAAGGAATTACACATTATTAATTGAATATATTTACTAAGGTTGGAAAAATTTAGAATTGTAGTGTGGAAATTAATGTTAAAAAAAGCAGTACTCATTTCTACTACAGTTTTAGGTTTTATGCATTTCATACCGGGGGCTGATGCTTTAGCTAAAGAATCAGTTCCAACACAAAATTTAAAGGTTTCAAATACAGAATTTACTTTGGATAAACAGACGTTGACATCTATCAATGAAGTTCTAGAAGAACAAGAAATAAATTGGGGAGAAATAGAAAAACTTAATACTATTGCTAACGAATCCCTTACATTGGTAGATGGGGATAGGTATGTCTTTGATTCTTCAAAGGCACTTGAATTAGGCCTTACCCCTGAACAAGCAACAAATTTAAAAAATGGATATGAATCTTTAAGTTCATCAGAAGTTCTAGCGTTTGAAAATATAAAAAAAGATAAAGTTGAATTTCCAGGACCAGATCCAATCTCTACAGTTGTTCCTGTTATTATTACAGTAGGAGCTCTTATAAATGCACTTTTAGCAATAGGAGCTGCTTGGCTAGTAACAATAATATTGGAATTAGGAGCATATACTGCTTGTAAAAGGTGGAAATACAGTTCTAAAGCACCTAAAATTTTTAAAGCTTTTTGTGATATGAAGGGGTGGTAATTTGACTTTTGCAAATATATTTATGATTTCATTTATGACTCTTATTGGTTATAAGATCTTAGAGTTGTTCCTGTTAATGATTTTGATGCAAAATATTGAAAAGATAAAACAACGAAAAAAAGGTTTTATATATGAACTTGCAAAAATGAAATTAGGAGAAAAATTTAGTCATTTATAATTCATTAGATTGATTAGCGTTGTATTTCCAACCGAAAATAAAGAATTGTACTTTGAGCGGTCTCTCAGCTTGTCTGAGGGACCTTTTTTATTTAATAGTATGCAATATGTAGCTTTTGAAAATATGGTTATTGTAGACAGCATAATGTTTATTAATTTCATAAGTGGAAGACATCCCGGTTGCATATAAATTAAGTCAAAATCGAAATGAGAAGGATTATATTAACATTATTGAGGAATTGTACGATGAAGGAAATCCAGATGCGAAACAAATGGTGGAACTCATGGGGAGTAGATTAAAAAATCACATATTATCCATTGTTATTCAACTCTCACATTTCAAAATTAAAGAACAGACTGGAGCGTTCTATCGGCACTTTTTCTTTAGAATGTAAAAGATTGAACTGAAAGTGAATGGCGTTTAATTAAAAAAGAATCTATTTTGAAAAAAGATTATTCAAAATAGATTCTTACGTTTTAGTATTAAGATTATTTTAATGAAAAGTAATTTCTATGCTTTAGAAATATCAACGAATCCTTCTCCAAATACGTCTCGAACATCGTGTATAGCGATGAACGCCGCCGGATCCGTAGTTTGAACAATCCGCTTTAGCTTCACTACTTCTTGCTTATTAATAACAACATAAAGAATTTCCTTCGGCGTTTTCGTGTAATAACCATGACCTGAATACACAGTAACCCCTCTGCCCATTAAGGTAGTGACCTTCCCGGCAATTTCATTCGGGTTATCAGAAATAATCGTAATGGCCTTTTTCGGATTTAAACCTTCAATTACAAATTCCATCACTTTCGTTGCTACATATAGCATAATAATTGTTATCATCAGTTTTTCTGCACCAATGATGAAATAAGATGAAAACGCAACGATTAAATCGAAGAACAGTAGACCGTAGCTAATGCTCCACCCTAAATATTTATGTGTCATCCTTGCTAAGATGGTAGTACCTGCAGTTGTTCCGCCAACGCGAATAATAAGACCAATCCCGCATCCAATAAATATTCCTCCGAAAATGGCATTTACGAGCATTTCATCCGAAGCGATCGTCCAGCCTTCTGTCAAATGAAGAAATAGTGAGTTCGTAACTACAGCGATAATCGTATAAATTGTTGTAATCTTATTTAAAAATTTATAACCGGCTATTAACAAAATCGCATTTAATATTAAGTTAACTAAACCTGGTGACCATTCAAATAAATAGTACGTAATAATCGTGATACCTGTTACCCCACCCTCACCAAACTCGTTTGGGATAACAAACAAATTGACACCTAACGCAAAAAGAAATGCACCGATAATAATAAAAATAATGTCTGTCGTTCTTTTTTTCATACAGTACCTCACTTCTTATGTAAATATTTATTCTGTCATAAACTCTCACCATTATATCGTGGAATATTCAAATCGAACAGTGGTTTATTTTTATTTTAATATAGGATGATAAATCAAATTTAGCCTATATCGACATGTAATTTAAAAAAGATAACAACCGTATTTATTATGTGCTACAAATAAAGTTTTGATTTCACATGCTATTCACACTAACAAATGGATATGAACACCCTCACTCGCACACACTTCGAATACAAAGCAAATAAGCGAAGCTATATAATAGACTTCGCATCCAGCGTGTGATCATAGAAATTCATATGAGATTTTATATTCATACATTCCAGTAATAAATTTACTTGTCTTTCTCCATATATTCTTTAATCTTTCGTTCTTCCCACTCTTTTCCGAATATCCCGAATGGAAAAGTTGTCAAACCATGTATAACGATACCGATTCCCCAACCTGCAAGTGGATATAAAAACCATAACTTACTGGAATCAGAGCTTATATTTATAATAAAAAGCATTAAGTTCACTAGTATATAAACCGTTAAATGAATGTAAAAAGCTTTTAAATTCTCTACCCTTTTTTTAGCTCGTAAATAAACCTCATCTTGTTCCACCCTTAAACACCTCTTTCAATATTGTATTTTTTCACCTTCGCTCTAGTGTTAACATCATATTCTTATTGGAAATCCGTTATTCTCAAAAAAACACAAAACAAAAAGTACCCATCTAATTGTCATACGCAATGATAATTAGATGGGTACTGCATGATACATTTAGTTTTTACATGTATTGTTTGGAGAAAATTGCAAATAACGACCTATACTCGCCTTATTAAGACCAAATCCATACATCATCATTATTTTCAGCGTTCGTCTTTGCTTCATGAACTTTTTCAATATGGTCAACTGTGTTCCAGTTAATAGAACTTCCGCCCCACCCTACATACTTCATATCAATTTTCACTTTCTCACCCACATTAAATACTTGTCCCTTTGTTAAGAAAACATCAATAATATCTTTCTTCCCATTTAGCGATGGATACTCAACTACAACATATTTAGTAGCACCGTCCCCCTCATCTTCCATCGTTCCTACTTTTGATACTTCTCCAATTACATAATTAGGTGAGCCATCTTCTTTCATGTGCATACCTAACTTGTTTGTTGTATTTTCAACTGCAGTTGCAACCATATATTCTGTAAAATTACGCATCATAGATCCAGTAGCTTTTACTTCATCTCCTACTTTCACGTTTGAAAGTGAATCAATATACACACTAACAGGTTCCTCATATTGCTTAGATTTTACAACAATCACACCGTTATCTACTTCTACTACTCGTCCTTCTAACGTCGAGAAATTCGATTCAATAGAAGCTGCACTCGCTTTTGTTAGTTCTAATCCTGGTACATTTGTTCCTGATAATGCTGCGATCCCTAAAGCACCTGCTAAAATAAGTTTTTTCATACCCATATGTAACATCTCCATTCATGATGATTATATTTTTTTGATTGGTTACGACCAACCTGTAACTATTATAGTTACAGGTTATAGAAAATAGCAACCCCCTTTCCTATGCAATGTTGCATACTGTGATCTTTAAATATAAATCGGTTATTCCTATATTCAACACTCAGACTGAATTCTTGAATCCCAGCAGGTAAACGGATTAATGATGAAGAAAATAATGTGATGCATCATATTTTTCAGCGCTACGGTTTGTATAATCGTAGTCCATTACATTATGTAGGAGCGGAGCTAACATGTTAATAAAACCAAAGAGGTTACAAGCAGGAGATATCGTGGCAACAGTAAGTCCTTCATGGGGAGGCGCAGGTGATTCTGACATAAGATGGCGTTATGAGCAAGGCGTTAAAAGATTAGAAGAAGTTTTCGGTCTTACGGTTGTTCCAATGCCAAATAGTTTAAAAGGTAGCGAATTCATTTATAACAACCCACAGGCTCGTGCGGAAGATTTAATGACAGCATTTAAAGATACGCGCGTGAACGCAATTATTGCGAATATTGGCGGTGAAGATAGCATTCGCTTACTTCCTTATATAGATTTTAATGTAATACGTGAAAACCCGAAAATTTTCATGGGATACTCTGACGTTACTATTTCACATTTATTTTGCCATAAAGCAGGTCTTTCCTCTTTTTACGGTCCAGCCATTTTAACCGATTTTGCCGAAAATATAGAGATGGATCCATATACAGTTGAAATGGTAAATCGAACTCTCTTTTCAAATGAGACAATTGGAAAGATTCAACCAGCTCATGAATGGACAAGTGAGCGTTTAGAATGGATAGAGGTAAATAAAGATACAAGGCGTACGATGCAACAAAACAATGGATATGAACTACTTCAGGGCTCCACCACTGTACAAGGGCGTTTAATTGGTGGATGTATAGAAGTACTGGAATTTGCAAAAGGAACGGAACTTTGGCCTGAGAAAAAACATTGGGAGGATAGCATCCTTTTCTTTGAAACTTCTGAAGACCATCCAGAACCAAGTTATATAAAGTATTGGTTACGAAATTACGCAGCGCAAGGCATTCTTCAAAAAGCAAAAGGTCTCGTTTTTGGTAAACCGAAAGACGAAATGTATTATGAAGAATATAAACAGGAGATACTGCAAGTTATGAAAGAACATAACTTAGAACATTTACCGATTCTTTATAATTTGAATTTTGGCCATACTGAACCGAAGTTTATTTTACCTTACGGCGCGATGGCAGAAATTGATTGTGAAAATGTATCCTTTTCTATTTTAGAGAGTGGCGTGGAATAAATAGAAATACTCCTATGAGATATGACTATGAATTGGTACTTTTTAAAAGTATATAATGTGGGGAGATTACTTATCTAATGATAAAGGGGGATTTACGTGTATGGAAGTAACATTTACAGTAAATAAATGGGATGAAAAACTAATTGATGATACTAGAAAAGATTTCCCTATTAATATTGCTCATGTCGAATATGATATTGATGGTGAATTAAAAGGAAAAGCTTTTGTTGAATACTTATTATATTATTTAGACTCAAATATAAATGATGGTCACTTGGCTACTGCTAAAATTTCTGGATTTTTACACTTTGAAGGAATCTATAAGGGGCAACAAGGGAAATTTACAGCTATAGAACAAGGAATATTTGATAAAGGAAATTTAGATTCCCCAGGAACAATTATTAAAGCTACCGGTAACTTAGAAAAACTAAGAGGGTCCTATAATTATCTATTTACAGGTCAAACTAGTAAACTGATTTTAGAGTTTAAATTTCAGAAAAATATCTCATAATTTATTGGAAAGGACATTTCTTGTAGTACTAGGAATGTCCTTTTTGTTGAAGGACTTATTCAACTATTCTTTTATTAGTTAAGAAAGAACAGAGTATATTACATAACGTCTTATTATCAGTATGCAACGATACATAAAATTTTCGTTATAGTGGAATTAAAAACCTAAGCCCCAAAAACACGGCCCCACCTATCCATTACTTTTCCTACTAATTAAAGAATAATCCCCGAAAAACTCCCCTTCATAACTTCTTTTTCAAGTTGATTCCTACATGTAAACATCGCCAAAATCTTTGTACGATTTTTTTCATCAGGCTCAAATTGTTCAATAGTTACGTCACAACGAATCGTATCACCGCTAAAAACAGGACGTAAAAATTCAAAATCCATCTTGCGAGCTAGTACGTTATAATCACCGCCAATTTTTGTAGGCAACGTTGATGTTAAAAGCCCTTGTACAACAAACCTCCCCTGCTCATCTGGTGTCACATGATGAACACCTTCATCTTTCGATACTTCCGTAAATAACGCAACATCTTCTTTTGTAAAAGTTCGTTCAAAGGTTATTTTTTCGCCTACTTGCAATTTCATCGATACTCCTCCTCAAAAACTCTGTTAACATAAGAAAAACCGAAACTAAAAATCATTTCGGTTTTTCAAACTAAAGAAGTCTATATTTACTTTAAAGAATGTACAAATAACCCGCTGCGCAGTTTCGGTTCAAACCACGTTGATTTTGGTGGCATAACTTCTCCAGCGTCTGCGATTGCTAATAAAGCTTCCATTGATGTCGGATATAATGCGAATGCTGCTTTATATTCACCGCTATTCACAAGGCGTTCTAGTTCTTCTAACCCGCGAATTCCTCCGACAAAATCAATGCGTGAATCAGAGCGCGGATCATGTATTTCAAGTACTTGGCTTAATAAATGATCTTGCAAAATAGATACATCTAAACCTTTCACAAGATCGTTCGCATCAAACGTTTCCTCTTTCACTGTAAGCTTATACCACTTCTCATTTACATACATACCAAATGTTTTTGGCTCATTTGGTTTATACGGAGAAACAGCTGCTTCTTCTACATAAAAGTATTGCGTGATTTGCTTTAAAAACTTTTCTTCTGATAAGCCGTTTAAATCCTTCACAACTCGGTTATAGTCCCAAATGGATAATTCATCGTGTGGGAATAAAACAGATAGGAAGAAATTAAACTCTTCTTCTCCTGTGTAATTCGGATATTGTTCTCTGCGCATAAGTCCTACTTTTGCCGCTGATGCTGAGCGGTGATGTCCATCTGCAATATAAAGATTAGGAATATCTTCAAATAAGTTTACTAAACTTGCAATGACCTCTTCATCTGCAATCTTCCACGCAACATGCCTAACGCCGTCTTCTGCTGTAAATGTATAGATTGGTGCATGTTCTTCTTTCCAGCTTGCGATGAAACGCTTTATCTCTTCTTTAGTACGATACGTTAAAAAGATAGGACCTGTATTCGCGTCACACACATCTACGTGGCGAATGCGATCTAATTCTTTTTCATGACGCGTTCTTTCATGTTTTTTAATTGTATCATCTTCATACTCATCAATAGATGTACAAACGACAAGACCTGACTGCGTTCTTTCTTGCATCGTCAGTTCATAAATATAAAGTGCTGCCTCCTCGTCTTGAATGAACACTTCTTCTCGTATAAATCGATTTAAATTTTCACCCGCTTTTTCATATACACGATCATCGTACGATGAAAGTGCCGGGTCTAAATCAATTTCTGCTTTATCAACGTGTAAGAAAGAATACGGATTCCCTTTTACAACCTCTCTTGCTTCTTCACTATTTAATACGTCATACGGTAAAGCTGCAACTTCCGCTGCTTTTTCTTCTACTGGACGAATGGCCCGAAACGGTCGGATTTTTGCCAAATTCCTCTCTCCTTTACACAATCATTCGAACGGCTACAACACCTGTAATTTTGCTTATATTTTCCACAATGTTCTCTTTTATTATATCATCAATTCCGTTATCAATATCAATCATCGTGTACGCCCAAGAATGTTTACTACGATTAATCATATCCGCAATATTAATATGATGCTCTGCTAAACATCCTGTAATTTGTCCTACCATGTTCGGAACGTTTTGATGCATGATTGTAATACGTTTCTTTCCGATATACGGCAATTCTACGTTTGGATAGTTGACTGAATTACGAATATTTCCTGTCTCTAAATATTCACGTAATTGGCGCGCTGCCATGATTGCACAATTTTCTTCCGATTCAGATGTAGATGCACCAAGGTGAGGCGTCGCTGTTACATTTTTCATCTTTATCACATTTTCATTCGGGAAGTCTGTTACGTAATGCGTAATAATATCTTCTTCTAACGCTGTTTGAAGAACTTTTTCATCTACAAGTTCTCCTCTAGAGAAATTGAATAAACGCATTCCTTTTTTCATCTTCTCTACAGCATGTTCACCAATAATCCCCTTCGTTTGATTCGTAAGAGGAATATGAAGTGTAATATAATCACACGTTGCAAAAATTTCATCTAAACTAAATGCTCTTTGCACATGTGTAGAAAGGCGCCATGCAGTTTCAACTGAAATGTAAGGATCATATCCGACAACGTCCATTCCTAAAGCTAACGCATCGTTCGCAACTAAAGCACCGATTGCGCCAAGTCCGATAACTCCTAGACGTTTTCCTGCAATTTCCGACCCAACAAATTGTTTCTTTCCAGATTCAACAAGCTGCGGTACTTCTTCCCCTTCTAAATTTTTCGTCCAACTTACTCCATTAATGATGTTACGTGAAGACATAATAAGGCTGGCGATAATAAGTTCCTTTACTGCATTGGCATTCGCTCCTGGTGTATTAAATACTACAATCCCTTTTTCTGTACAGCGCTCGACAGGAATATTATTTACACCAGCACCAGCTCTTGCAATCGCCTTTAAATCTTTTGAAAATTCTTCTTGATGTAAAGAATAGCTGCGAAGTAAAATACCATCTGGGTGGTCCATTCTATCCCCTACTTCATAACGCTCTCCGCCAAGAACTTGCAAACCTTTTTCCGCAATTTGATTTAACGTTTGAACACGAAACATATCCCCATCTCCCTATCTATTCTCAAGCTCAAATTCCTTCATATAATTTACTAATTGCTGTACGCCGTGTACTGGCATCGCATTGTAAATACTTGCACGCATACCACCGACTGAGCGATGTCCTTTTAACGTAACTAGGCCGCGTTCTTTCGCTTTTTGTAAAAACTCATTGTTCAGATCTTCTGACGGTGTTGTAAACGGAATGTTCATAAGTGATCGATACGTAGGATCAACTGGTGAAGTAAACAAATTTGATTCATCTAAGAAATTATAAAGAAGTGAAGATTTCATTCTATTCTGTTCTTCAATCGCAGATACCCCGCCTTGCTCTTTCAGCCACTCTAGTACAAGTTTCGTTACATAAATACTAAAGGAAGGCGGTGTATTATATAAGGAGTTATTTTTGCTGTAAGTTTCATAGTTTAACATCGTAGGACAAAAGCGATCTGCTCCCCCAATTAAATCTCTTTTTATAATTGCAATCGTTAAGCCTGCTGGCCCTAAATTCTTTTGCGCTCCCGCATATATAAGACCAAACTTCGAAACATCGTATTGTTCTGATAAAATATTTGAGGACATATCCGCAACGAGCGGTACTTTATCTAAATGTGGAACGTCCACATATTTCGTCCCCTCAATTGTATTATTCGTTGTAATATGTACATAATCTAGTTTTTCATCGCTTAGTAAACCATCCAATCTAGGAATTGTAGTAAACTTCGCTTGTTCAGAAGAAGCAATCACTTGTACTTCCCCTACTTTTTCAGCTTCTTGCAACGCCTTTTTAGACCATGAACCAGTCAATACGTACCCTGCTTTTTTATACGTATTCATTAAATTTAACGGTATCATAGAGAATTGTAATGAAGCACCACCTTGTAAAAACAATACTTCATACTCATCAGGAATGTTCATTAATTCACGAAGTAAGCTACCCGCTTCATCTATAATACTTTGAAAATAAGAAGATCGGTGACTCATTTCCATAATAGACATGCCTGTCCCGTTATAATTTACAAGCTCCTTTTGCACTTTTTCTAAAACTGGCAAAGGGAGTATTGATGGTCCAGCTGAAAAATTATACACTCTCTCCATCACCCTAATAACCTCCCTATTTCTCATCTTTTATTTTTTAAACTTTCTGAATTATACCCCACAATACAAGACACGGTCAATTTGTTTTCTATTATTACGGCGTAAGACGCAATGGAATCGCTTGCAAGTGCCAATGTTTTTATAACCACACAAAAAAGTGTTAAGTACATAATCGTACTTAACACTCTAGTAATAAAGTATAATTGCTAATTTTCCGTGAAGAACCGATCAAAAATTTGATAAATAGCAGAAAGACCAATGAGCCAATAAATAGTGTCCACAAGCGCCGGCATAGAACCAAACCATTTCTCAACTACATTGTAATCTAACGCTACAAATAACCAATTCAAACCGCCAAGAATCACCAAAATTACTGTAAGGTAAGACAAAAATTTCATTATGATTGCCCCCTAGGTGATAAGATGGTGAAAGGCCTTTCACTAGAAATATATGTGGTAAAATTCAAAACTTACCTATTTAATTAAAATTATTTTCGGTACCAGCCGTTAATAACTGCCTCGGCTTCTTTACTATGTATTTGATATGCATGCGTACTATTATGAGAGCCAATAAACCAAATTGAAAAACCTTTAAAATATGGTTTTGGTTCTAATACATCTCGGTAAGCACGCCATCCGTTTAATTGTATGTCTTTCGAAAGCACATTAGAAACATCTGGATTCCACGGATTTTGCAAGCCTAGTTCACGTGCCGGAACGTTAAATCCGCCAAAGTAAACCGGTTTTCCTGTTGCATTATGTAATTGTTCCAATTGCTGAACAACATTCTGCCCACGATTATATACTGTCGTCGCAAATAAACTTTGCTTCACTTCTTCGTATGATGGATTTCTTTTTCCTGAAACTTCAAACCAACTATCGATACTAACAATGTCTACCTTCTTTAAATACGGACGATTTATTTTCTCAACAAACTTCGCTTCATATGAAGGATCCCAGCTTGCTGTTAACCACCAATTCATTTGATACAAAACATTTCCTTTATATTGCTGACGGACGAAATCAATCGTATCGCTCCAATATCCTTCTGCATATTCCATATTCACGAAATTAGAAGCAATCTTGAGCCCGTACACATTGTATTTACTTGTAATCGAGTTAAAAATGTCTTGCAAAATAACCGTTTTCCAATTCCAGAAGAAATCATTAATATTACTTGGATTCCATTCCGTTTCCCCAACATTTCCTTGCTGAATATATGGGAACGGTTCCACTATAACTTGAATATTACGCTTTAATAATTCTTGAATTAAAATAATAGCCTGTTGCTTTTGCGCTTGATTAATTACCATGTTCGTAGAAGTCACATTCGGAATATCTACCTGAATTGGTACATTTACTGTATTTAAATTTAAGCGCTCTACATCAGCTAACACTTTCGCTATATTTCCAACTTCCCATACCGTTACATTTCCTGATTTGATTTTTCCAGATTGA
>NZ_BOQB01000370.1 GCF_018332475.1 Bacillus sanguinis
TTCTAAAAATGAAAGTAAAAAGAAACGCTAGTAGAAAAGAACTTATAGACGAACTTTCTAATATTGTTACGATTTCTATGGACTCATTTATGGATGCAGAATCTAATGATTTATTTTGTAAAGAATTATTTAATACGCTAAAACAAAATTCAAACATTAAAATTTTTGGTAGCACTGATTATAAAGAAAATGGAAGATTATCAATAGCACTGTTAAAAGAAACAGCTAAAACCATTAAATTTCCAGTTGATCAAGGGAGACTCTTTTTCTCTAAAGGTGGTAAATTTGAAGCAGTTAAACTGAACATTGCTGAAGTATTTGAGAATTTAGAAGAGTTATCAACCATATCAAGATTTCTAACTGGATATGCAGATTTTGTGTTAGCTGGGGATGATTTAGAATTCGGGATCGTTATTGAGCGCACTGAATACCACTACGAATTCAGTATGTGGGGGGTATCCACAATATAAAATACGAAAATACAAAAGACCACTTCAAAATGCGAGCGGTCTTTTTATTACTTTATCTATCAGTTTTTTCAAATCCCACTTATCAATACTCTTTTTAAGAACGTTTCTTCCTAGGACCTATAATCAATTTAATCGCCGTTCTTTCTTGATCATTAATAGTAACCTCTTGAAATGCTGGAACAAAGGCCAAATCAATACCACTTGGAGCAACAAACCCTCGTGCGATCGCAATTGCTTTAATTGCCTGATTTAAGGAACCCGCCCCAATCGCTTGAATTTCTACATTACCACTTGTTCTTAGTACACCTGCAATTGCACCTGCCACTGAATTTGGTTTTGATTTTGAAGATACCTTTAATATATTTTCCATGTAAGTTGCTCCCTCTATTATTTAATTACTCTTTCGTTACGGTATAAAATATTTCAACGTATCTTTAACTACTATTCACACCAAAAGCAAACAATGCTACATATGTACATTCATTCGATACTTTTCGTCTTCTTCCTGCTCTACTACGTAAATAAAGGAGAACAACTATAAAATCTAATATACAAATTTCCCAAACACTTATATCATTGCAACTGAGGATAACGTACTTCTACATGTAAAATTAAAATAAGCATTCCCGCTAGACTTTAACATTTCATAATATTCCACTGATATTTTTACCAAATCATTAACCTTTTCTTCTTCAAAAATTATTACAGCTACTATTCTATTACTATATTTCATCATATTAGCACTTTATACTCC
>NZ_BOQB01000371.1 GCF_018332475.1 Bacillus sanguinis
ATTTCATACGCTTTTTATTGTATTTTTTGATAGATTTGTTCGTTCGGATTAAATTGGATATAATGCGGCATTATATTTGAGAAACGAAGAGTTTCTTTATTTCCTAAACATAGGAATCCATTGTGACCTAAACTTTCATAAAATAGTTGCTGTACTTGATTTTGAAGTTTACTTGTAAAGTAAATTAAAACGTTACGGCAAAGTATAATGTGAAATTCGTTAAAAGATTGATCAGTTACTAAATTATGTTGTGCAAAAATAATGTTTTGTAACAGTGATGGATTAAAATAAGCAAAGCGACTATCCGTTGAATAGTAGTTAGAAAACGCTTGTGTACCACCAGCTTGTAAATAGTTTTTCGTATAAGTTTGCATTTTATTTAATGGAAGAATACCTTGTTTTGCTTTTTCTAACACATTTGTATTCATATCTGTTGCGTAAATAACAGCTTTCTCACTTAATCCTTCTTCATGAAGTAAGATGGACATTGATAATACTTCTTCACCAGTTGCACATCCAGCATGCCAAATTCTAATTTCAGGATATTTTTTTAATTCAGGAATGACATGCTCTCTTAGCGCTTTAAAAAAGTTAGGATTACGGAACATTTCAGTTACGTTAATAGAGAAATCATTTAATAACTGTTCTAAAAACCCTTCCTCATGAATTACTTTTTCAATTAATTTTGAAATGGTAGGGATATGAGAGAGCTGCATTCGATTACAAATTCTTCTATAAATAGATGTGCGAGCATATTGGCGAAAATCAAATCCTGATAGTTTAAATACCGCTTCCAATAGTAAGTCAATTTCTAAGTTCGTACGCTTATCCGTATCTACTGATGGATCAAAATTATAATACTTATTTTCCACTGAAACTAAACCTCACTTATTTTATTAACCATACACTCATTACCGAATAGAGTTGATGTAAATTTAATGGTTTACTTATATAATCTGAAGCGCCAGCAGATAAACATTTTTCTTTATCATTTGGCATTGCTTTAGCAGTTAATGCGATAATAGGTATTTCATGTAACCCTAAATTCATTCGGATATGTTCCATCGTTTCATAACCGTCCATATTCGGCATCATAATATCCATTAAAATAAGGTCAATATTTGTATTGTTTTTTAATATGTCTAAACACTCTATACCGTTTTGTGCAGTAATAATGTTGGCATGTTGTTTTTCTAATGCATTTTGTAATGCAAATATATTTCGGTGATCATCATCGACAATTAAAATAGTTTTCTCTTGGAAGACGTTATTTGTTTCTGGAGTAACGATAGTTTCCTCGACAACTTCAGCAGGAATAATTTCATCTACCGTTGCTGCGACTTCTAAATTAGATACTTGTATATCATTTAATCCATTTGGAAGGTTAGGAATATATACTGTGAAAGTACTGCCTGCCCCTAAATTACTCTCTAACGTAATCCAACCACCTAATAATCTAGCAAACTCTTTACAAATAGATAAACCTAAGCCTGTACCACCATATTTCCGAATCGTTGCGCCATCTGCCTGTTGAAAGGCTTCGAAAATAAGTTGATGCTGTTCTTTAGCAATACCAATACCAGTATCTTTTACTGAAATTGTAATCCAATCTTTACTTACAGACTGCATATCATGACTTAAATTGGTTGTTTCTATTGAATCGAAATGTAAAGAGACGGATCCTTTTTCTGTGAATTTAAATGCATTGGATAATAAGTTTTTAATAATTTGTTCAATCCGTTTTGCATCTGTATAAAACAGATTAGGAATTGTATCACTATCTTCAATAGTAAATTCAACATTTTTTTGTGCAGCGATATGTAAGAAGTTTTGCTGCATACTTGCTGCCATATCACTTATGTTCGTTGCTTCAAAAATGACGTCTAGTTTTCCGGCTTCTACTTTAGATAAATCTAGTATGTCATTAATTAAAGTAAGTAAATCTTTCCCTGATGAATGAATGACGGTTGCTAATTCAATTTCATCATCGGATAAATGATTATCATGATTTTCTCTTAACATTTCAGATAATAGTAAAATACTATTTAATGGTGTGCGTAATTCATGTGACATATTTGCTAGGAACTCTGATTTGTATTTTGAACTACGTAACAACTCGCTTGCTTTTTCTTCTAATTCTAATTTAGTAATTTGTAAGTCAGCTGTCCTTTGTTCAGCTTCTTCAGTTCTAGACTCTAATTGTTCATTCGTTGTTCGTAATTCTTCGGCTTGCATTTGTAGTTCTTCCGCTTGCGTTTGCAATTCTTCTGATTGAACTTGCAGCTCTTCAGTCATTGCTTGTGATTCATGTAAAAGAGTTTGAATTCTCATACGTCCCATAATACTATGGATTGTTAAACCTAGGTTATCAACGGTTTGTTGAATTAAATCTTGATGTAAGTCTGAAATCTCAGCTACACTTACTAACTCCATTACTGCGATCACTTCATCTTCAAATAAGATAGGGACGACTAGTAGGTTTTGAGGGCGTATTTCTAATAAGCCGCTAGTGACATAACGAAATTCTTCTGGTATTTCTCGAAGAATAAAGCTTTGTTTTTCTAAAGCACATTGCCCAATGAAACCTTCACCCATTTTAATAGATTGTTTTCCAATATCAGCACCTTGATCAGCGAAAGAAGCTTTCTTTACATAGTAGACTGTTTCTTCAATTTCTTCACGTACATAAAATGCACCGCAGGAAGTTTGTGTTTTTTGTATAATTCCACTCAAAATTTTGTTACCTAACATCTCAATAGAAGATACACCTTGATACATTAAAATTAATTCTGCATGCTCCGTTTGTAACCACTCTCTTTTCGATATTTCGTCTAGTAGGTGGTTCGTTGTATGAGCCAGATCTTTTATTTCGTCATGGGTGTTTACATGAATTCTTTCCGTAATTTTTTCTTTAGAAGAAATCGATTTAATAACTTGAATTACATTTTTAATCGTTTTTGTAATGGAATTCGAAATATAAAGTGAAACGATAATAGAAATACAAGATAGTAAGAATAATAAACTGTATAACCAAAGCTCTAATTTATTATTTTCAGTATCTAATTGTGCAGCTCTTTTTTTCGTTAATTGCTCCTCTGTGCTGCGGAAGTCAGTTAGCTGTGATTGCAAGGATTGGATTTCGGTAGTGTCGATTTCTTGTATGTTATTACTATTATGATTTGCAATTAACGGGTGAATTTCTTTATTCATCCAACTAGTAATGTTTTCGTTAATCTGTTTTAATTTTTCTTGCTGAGATGGATTATCTTCTAATAAAGAAAAAAGATCATGGTAATGTTTTTCATAATCTCTTTCGGCAGAGTTAAGAGATTGCAGATAGTTCACGTTATTAGAAGTGATAAAGCCTTTCGCTTTATTTTCAATTGTTAGCAATTCTTTCTCCACTTGATTCGTTAAATTAAGAACTTTAAAATCGTGATCAATAATAAAATTACGAGATTTTTGTAAATTGGAAATCTCATTGTTTAACATAATGAAAGAAATAAGTAAGAACAAAATGATAACTAAATAACCAGCCATAATTTTGTAGCGAATACTAAATTTTGCTTTCGAGTTCATTAAAAATTCCTACCTTCAAGATTATTAAAAGTTTTCGATTGTAAAGAATGAAAAACGTAATATATATTATATCAGTTTTCATAAGGCCAAACTA
>NZ_BOQB01000372.1 GCF_018332475.1 Bacillus sanguinis
ATGAAAGAAGTTATATATGTTAGATAGAGATCAAACTAAAATATTATTTAACGAGTATAAGTATATAATTTCTATATTACTTATTCATTTGAAGGCTGACTGTTTTTGCAATCTTCTTCAAGCTAACAAGGCTTTATACATTTGTTGCAAGAAAATATTCATAGTGTTCTAATTCCAAGAAAACATATCATAGCATTCGGCTTTTCTTTTTCTTGCAAAAAATCCAATTGTTTCTTAAGGTAAGGATGTAGAAGGTTGAACAAGAGAGGGTTTAATGAAGATGATACATATTTTATTAGCTGATGATGATAAGCATATTAGAGAGTTGTTGCATTACCATTTACAAAAAGAGGGGTTTAAAGTTTTTGAAGCAGAGGATGGAAAGGTAGCGCAAGGTGTATTAGAGAAAGAAAATATTCATCTTGCGATAGTAGACATTATGATGCCGTTTGTTGATGGCTATACGTTATGTGAAGAAATCCGGAAGTATCATGATATACCAGTTATTTTATTAACTGCGAAAGATCAGTTAGTTGATAAAGAAAAAGGATTCATTTCTGGTACGGACGATTATATTGTAAAACCATTTGAGCCAGCTGAAGTCATTTTCCGTATGAAAGCATTACTACGTCGTTATCAAATGCTGAGTGCTGATATTATTACACTACACGGTACAACAATTGATCGAAAAGGGTTTGAAGTGAAGTGTAACGGTCAAACGATTTTGCTTCCATTAAAAGAATTTGAGTTGTTATCGCAACTGGCTAGTTATCCTGGAAGAACATTTTCAAGAGAAGAATTAATTGAATTAGTATGGGGAATGGATTTTGAAGGAGATGAACGAACAGTTGACGTTCATGTGAAACGACTGAGAGATCGCTTCTCAAAACGCACGGATGATTTTCAAATTACAACAGTACGCGGACTCGGCTATAAGTTGGAGCTGAAATAAGATGAAATCACTATATTCTAGATTTGTTTTTATGACAGTGGGGATTATGCTTCTTAGTAGTATTATCGGTTTTTTATTAACGAACGTATATTATCAAGTGAAGTTAAAACCGTACAATAGTGAGAAGATTTTAGCGTATGCGGAAGAAGTTAAGTCATTATATGAAAAGCAAAGTGAAGGAAATCAAGAGGCATACTTGCATTCTATTGCAAAGTTAGGATATGAAATTTATATTGTCGATGACAAAAAGAATGGAAAGCGTATCGGGAATGCATTTCGTAAAACGTCTATTAGTGATGATACTGTTCATAAAGTGTTGCAAGGGGAAACGTTTAACGGCGTTTCCACATATCCAACGCGATTGTTTATTACAGGGTTTTTCGATAATGAATTAATTAATAGTGTCGGTGTCCCGGTAAAACACGGTGATCAACAGTATGCTTTATTTATTCGTCCGGACATTCAGAACCAATTTGGCGAGATGCGAATTTTTCTAGCGGTATTACTCGGTTTCATCGTTGTATTAAGTATCATTTTTATAGCGATTGCAGCAGGTTATATCGTTCGTCCCATTCGTAAATTTACGAAGGCTACGCAAAAAATTGCGAGTGGTGAATATGAAATTGAATTAGACGTAAAGCGAAAAGATGAAATTGGTACGTTATCTACAAACTTTCAAAAGATGACGAAAAGTATAAAGGAACTAGATGAAATGAGACAAGAATTCGTTTCGAACGTTTCACATGAATTCCAGTCACCGCTTTCTTCCATACAAGGATTTTCGAAAACATTGCAAACAGAAAAAATGAGTGAAGAAGAAAGAAACCATTACTTACGAATTATTGAGGGCGAAAGTAAGCGAATGTCTAGTTTATGTAAACAGTTACTTACGCTAGCTTCTTTAGATAAAGAAGAGAAAGTATTACAAATAAAAGAATTCAATTTACAAAAACAAATTAAAGATGTCATTTTTATGCTCGAATGGAAATGGCGAGAGAAAGATATCGCTGTTGAGTTTGATGTGCCGGACATTACTATTCAAGGTGATGAAAACTTGCTTCATCAAGTATGGAGTAATATTTTTACGAATAGTATTAAGTTTTCAAACGATGCTGGGACGATTGAGTTTTTCGTTGAAGAGTTAGAGTCTAGTGTCATTATCTCTATATCCGATAACGGAATCGGAATGGAAAAAGAAGAAATGGAACGTATTTTTGATCGTTTTTACAAAGTAGATACAGCGAGAGCGAGAAACGTAGAAGGTAGTGGTTTAGGATTATCGATCGTACAGAAGATTGTTGAACTGCATCATGGAAACGTTTCGGTGTATAGTGCGAAGGGGGAAGGGACGACTGTTCGGGTGGAGCTTCCAAAATAGAGGGAAGAGGCTGTTTCGGAACGGCCTCTTTTTTGTCGTTTTTTTTCGGTAAGTCGATATAACTGGAAAATCGCTGATATAATTCGAGTTGCGCTGATATATTTGAAAAATCGCCGATATAATTCGAGTTGCGCTGATATATTTTGAAAATCGCTGATATAAATTTCATGTACTGTATTCCTGCTATAAAGCCGCACCTTTCCCGCGTTCTTCCTTAAACCGAATTTCAAAAGTATCCGCTGTAATCTCATCAGCTTTCGGCAGTGCTCGTAATTTCGGATGAATTAGCCATACGAGAGAAATGAAGAAAATCCCTATGCTAGCGAGTGCGAAAATGAGTTGGCTACTAAATACATTTGCGGTGTATCCGCCAATTAAAGAACCAAAAGGCATCGCAATTGTGCCCATACTTCGCATGACTGAGTTGATGCGTCCAATATATTGATTTGGAATTACAATTTGACTAATTGTCGCAAATAATATGTTGGTTGCACCAATCGGTACCCAAGCTAGGCCGAATAAGAAAATAGATAACCATTGAAACGGTACAACCGTAGAGAGAAACCAAAAGATAGCACCAGTCGCAAAGCCAATAATAGAGACACGGCCAACGTTACGTTTGCCAACCCATGAACTGAATAGCGCTCCAATTAAACTACCGGCTGATATAGCAGCTAAGAAGAAGCCGTATGATTTCACACCACCTAAAGAATCAGCGAATGAAGGGAGTATCGCCATCGTCATACCGATTGAAAAATTGGCAACAACGGAACCGATTAAGAATACGCCCATTAAAGAACGAAAGACGATTGAAAAACCTTCTTTTAAATCAGAGAAATATTGTTTAGTTGAAAGTGATGTGCTCGTTTCTGTTTGGTTTGGCATTTTTAATGAAAAGAACAAAAGGGCAGTAATCGCGAATGTAAAAGAGTCGATTACATATAAAGTAATGGCGCCAAATAGTGCTACTAATATTCCAGAAAGAGTCGTGCAAATTAAATCAATGCCTTGATATGCAAATGAGAAGAGTGAATTTCCTTTTAATAATTGTGTTTTATGCAGTAGAAGTGGTAAAGCTTTCGATTGTGCGGGATAGGCGAATTGTTCGATAAAGGCTACGATTGGCATAATGATGAGTAGTAGTTGGACTGTTAATAGGTCGAAGTAGTGTGTAATAGGAATGATTAAAATAAGGATGCATTGCAGAACTTGTGTGATGACGAGGGTGTTTTTAATTGACCATCTATCAACGAATGGACCGGTAAGAAATTGAAGTGCAGAAGGTAATAACGTAAGAAAACCTGCTAATCCAGAATAAAAAGGATTACCACTCAGCTTATATACGAGCCACATCGCCGCTACATAATACAAGCGGTCTCCTATGTTTGTGAAAATTCTTCCTAAAAATAATAAGAGGAAATTCCGGTTTTTCAATATGTCCATTTAATCTACTCCTTTATAAAAATTTTATTCGGTAAAATAAAATTGACCGTTTGTGTAAAAAAAATCGTATTACGATTTTTCTTCTTTTTTAATAAATTGCTGCATTGTTCTCTCAGCGATTTGAAGTGCAGTAGTAGAAATATAATAAGGTTTACTATTTGGATTTTTATCTGCACCTTCTGTGATCTCGTTTAATTCAGCCATCAATTGATGAAACTTTTTCACCCACACTTGAAATTGTTCTGGCGTAGCATCAAACTCCCAGCAAGATGAAACGTAATTCCAATCAGCAGGAGCTTCGCTTTCTTTTCTTAATATAAAAGCTTCTTCTGGTGCAGCGAGAATTTGGCTTTGCGTTCTTTCTATCATTTTTAAAAAAATTTGGCGACCTGATTCGCTTAATATTTCTAAATGAGGTAATAGATCTGCGGCAGGGGTGAAGCCTTTAGCGACAGATTGATAAAACTTTTGAACAATCCCATTTTTTTCTTCTGTATAAACAATCTCTATAAGACTATTCTTTTCTAATTCTTTTAAATGATAATGAATTTTCGCCCTTGAAATGCCGAATTTCTCAGATAGTAATTGTCCAGTATAAGGACGTTCGCATAGTCGCATCATCATTTCGGCACGTAGTGGATCACTTAATGTTTTTAGTTGGCTATAAGTAGTGAGTGTTAACATGGGCTTCAAAATGATCAACTCCTTAAATAAAATTACTCGGTCAATATTATTTGACTGAATTGTATCAAGGATTCGAATTGTTTTCAATACTTTCTGAAAATTTAATTTTTACTATGTAATCTTCTGTTCATACTCCGTTCATATTTCTTTTTTATGATAAGTGCATAGAAAGTAAGAGAAAGGAGCGAGCGAAATGTTTTTAGCTCTGCGTGAATTAAAACAATCAAAATTAAGATACGGATTAATCGGATTGATTATGGTGTTATTATCATTTTTAGTCCTTGTGATTTCAGGATTAGCAAACGGATTATCATATGATAATGCTTCATCGATTCAAAATATGGAGGCAAATAAGTTCGTTTTAGCAGATGATGCGGAAAATAAATTACTTCGTTCACAAATTAAGCAAGATGATGTAGATAACGTCGTAAATCAAGTAGGCGAGAAAGAGGCTGTTCCGTTTCGCGTGAAAAATTCAACTTATGAAAAGAAAGGTAGTTCGAAAAAAGTTGATGTCGCTATTTTCTCAAGTGAACGCGATTCATTTTTAGAACCGAAAATTGTAGAAGGTGAGAAGTTAGGTACAGCAAACAACGAAATGGTTGCTGACGAATCAATTAAAGAAAAAGGAATCGATATTGGGGATACAATTATTGATCCTGTTTCAAAGAAAGAATTTAAAATCGTTGGATTTACGAAAAATCAAATGTTTAGCCATACACCAGTCGTTTATGTAAATGAAGACGTATGGGGCGCTATTTCACAACCAAACCAAAAAGATTATAGTGCAATTGCACTTAATACAGATAAAGAAGTAAAAAATGCACACGTAATTGACAAAAAAGAAGTACTGCAAAGTATTCCAGGATTTAAAGAAGAGCAAGGAACGTTAACGATGATCATTGCGTTCTTACTTGTTATCGCTGCGTTATTAATCGGCGTATTCTTCTACGTCATTACACTGCAAAAAACACAGCAATTAGGCGTATTAAAAGCAATTGGTACGAAGAACTCGTATTTAGCAAATAGTTTAGTCGTACAGGCGTTATTCTTATCAGTCGTTGCGATGGTAATTAGTATCGTTCTTGTACAAGGGTTAGAACAAATTTTACCAGCAGGTATGCCGTTCTTATTAACAACACCGATGATTGCACAATATGCAGCAATCTTTATCGTCATTAGTATTTTAGGAACACTTATTTCGTTATACCAAGTATTAAAAGTTGATGCATTAGAAGCAATTGGAGGCGGGATGTAATGACTTCATTATTAAAATTAGACAAAGTAAGTAAAGTGTACGGAGAAGGGAATACGGAAGTAACAGCCCTTCATCCGATATCGCTTGACGTGAAAGCTGGAGAGTTTATCGGAATCGTCGGTCCTTCTGGATCAGGGAAAAGTACGTTATTATCAATCGCGGGTGCATTACTATCACCATCAAAAGGGGATATTTACATTCGTGAGCAAAATATTACGAAGTTATCAGAAAAGGAAATGACAGACATTCGTTTGAAAAAAATCGGCTTCATTTTCCAGTTTGCAAACCTTGTTCCCTATTTAAATGTGAAAGAACAATTGCTTTACATTGCAAAGCTAAAAAAAGAAAGTAAACAAGAATCCGAAAAGCGTGCAGATCATTTATTAGCGGCATTTGGATTAGGAGAAAGAAAGAATCATTATCCAAATCAACTATCTGGCGGGGAAAAACAAAGGGTAGCAATCGCTCGTGCGTTCATGAACAATCCAGATTTAATATTAGCAGATGAACCAACGGCAAGCTTAGACTCAAAACGTGCACGTGAAGTTGTGGAAATGATGAAACGTGAAGTGAAAGAGAGCCAAAAAGCAGCCATTATGATTACACATGATGAAAGAATGCTTGATGTATGTGATCGTATATTGACGCTTCGAGACGGGAAATTAATATAAAGAAAAAAGGCCAACCGTACATGCGGTTGGCCTTTTGTAT
>NZ_BOQB01000373.1 GCF_018332475.1 Bacillus sanguinis
TCTCCTTCTATTTTATCGTGCATGAATGGTCGATCGACAGATTAAAACTTCACTTTATTTCTTAAGAGGCTTTCTTTTCTTGTAATTGCTTAGCGTATTGTACAGCCTTATATGCATTGACTCTACCGTTTTTCCAGTACGTACCTGTACCACTAATTTTATCAGAAGTTGACTCAATAATTTGGCGGATTTGTGTATTGCTATATCCTTGATTTGCTAAAAGAGCAGCGACTCCTGCAACGTGGGGTGTTGCCATAGATGTACCACTTAATGATTGATACGTGCTTCCTTTATATGTGGAATATATATTTGAACCTGGTGCTGCAACATCTACCCAGCTACCATAAGTAGAAAATGAAGATTTTCTATCTGATTGATCTGTAGAAGCAACTGCAATTACTTCGCTGTAATAAGCAGGGTAATTAGCTTTTGTATTTCCAGCATTTCCAGCCGCCGCAACAATAACAGAGCCTTTATTCCATGCATATTGAACAGCTTGTTGTAATGCAGTCCCACCATTTTGAGCTCCTAAACTTAAACTAATTACTTTTGCACCTGAATCAGCAGCTTCTCGAATACCTTGCGCTACAGCATCAAGAGTCCCACTTCCTTGATTATCTAATACGCGGACAGCATAAATTGAAGTTTGTGGGGCAACACCAGCAATTCCGACGCTGTTATTCGTAAGTGCTCCAGTAATTCCAGCGCAATGTGTACCATGACCATTACCGTCATCAGAAACATTGTCGTTATCAACATAATCATGCCCGTAAATTACTTTCGAAGATAAATCAGGGTGTGAACCTTGTACTCCTGTATCAATAATAGCTACTTTTACACTAGAATCACTTCGTTGACTATCCCAAGCTAGTGGAGCTTGAATTTTTTGTAATCCATATTGATTTTTATAATATGGA
>NZ_BOQB01000374.1 GCF_018332475.1 Bacillus sanguinis
ATATTGATTTTTATAATATGGATCGTTCGGAGTCCAAAAGGAGTGAACGTAGTAATTCGGCTCTGCATATTCCACATCTGGATTGTTTTTATAGCTTTTTATCTTTTCTTTTACAGTACCTTTCGAAAATTGAACGACTTCAAAACCTAACTTATCATCTTTAGATAAAACAGTAGCACCAACAGACTTATGAAAAGATTGCACATTACTTAAAGATGCATTTTGTTTGAACTTAACGATCAATTGGTTAGGAACGTAATCAGTAGATGATGTTTCAGCACTTGAAGTATTTGTGTTAAAGAAGAAACCACCAATAATAAATGACAAAACAGATAGGAAAACAATGATTTTGTTTTTCAAAAGATTTTTCCTCCCTTTTCTTGGATAAGTTTTTCAGCGACGCTTTAATGTCGCATTCCTTTTCAACTATATAGTTAGACCATACGATTTATGTCATTTATGTGAAAAACTTTTAGTGGAATAAAAAAGGGAAAGATTGATATAAATATATTTTTAATGGTATTTACTGAGTAAGAAAACGAAAAAAAGGAATGCTCATTATGTATGAGTCATTCCTTTTTTTAGATTAACTTGCCTGTTTTTTATTATTTTCTTTCAATTTCTCTGCTTGTAAAAAGCGATTCGT
>NZ_BOQB01000375.1 GCF_018332475.1 Bacillus sanguinis
GTATGGGTATATGATAAATTATAAAAAAGTTAATTTCAATCAATATGTCTTTCTTTCACAAATTTGAAACAAATAAAGTGAAACTTTAATCAGTGGGGGGTTGTTCATCCCCACTGATTATTAGTTGAACCAATCGGACATTAACGGACAGCCCGACTCCCACCTAACTTCTTTACTCCAACTAAATTTTGAGGGGGGAGTTTTACTGCCCGTTAACGCGGGATAAATTCAATCAACATACTGTAAATTTTCGCTAATTACCATTGTATCTCCTGCATACTACATATATAATTTCGAATGTACTTTCTAACCTTGCAGCTCTATCCATTCATCCCGCAATATCCCCATAATGATACGATCAAAACACTTCCGATCTCTTTGTACCGCTTCTCTCATACAACCTTCCATCTGAAAACCCATCTTTTTATATAACTCAATAGCAGCTTTGTTATAAGAAATAACATCCAGACCGACGCGGTGCAAATTCAATTCATAGAAAGCATATTTTAAGATAAGATGGATCGCTTCTCTTCCATATTCCTTTCCTCTATTATTTGCATCTCCTATACCAATGGCTAATAAACCCATTCTGTTATTCCACTCTATGCCATGAATTGCAACAAAACCAATTAGGCGATTTTCTTGAACTGTCCTTAACATGAAAGAAACACTATTTGATCTCCGTCCCTTTAATAGCCCATCACTCGCTATTTCCTGTAACGATTGCGGAAATGCTACATCTGTATCGACATTTCTTAAATATTCACTATCTTCTTGCCAGTTAGCCATTATTTCAGCATCTACTTCTCTCATAGCTGCTAATTTAATTGTTTTATTTTGAAAAAGATTCATTGTCATTTCAAACTCCCCTTTATTAAATAACAGGGATAATTATTTCAGCCTATTTATCCCCTTGTTCCATAAACTGTTTTTTAAACGGGATACTTACAATAAGCGCTGACATTGGCACATCTCCTCTACATTAAGTTAACTTCATTTTACATTTTTTCACTTTTCCAAACAAACCAATTATTGTGTTCTATTATTTAGAACTATAGTATACTTAATTATTCTTCAGAGTATTCAATTAAAACAAGAAATTATAGAAGGTGAAAACATGTTTTATGTAAAACAACTACTCTATTTTACTTATGAACAAGCATTATCCTGTTTGTTCCCTGCCGTTATTTTTTTAACACTTGCCCTATCAAAAATCATTTCTATCCCAGGGTTATACCGCTACGATTTCATACTCATCGTATGTCTTCTTATGCAGTGGATTATGTATAAGACTGGACTTGAGACGAAAGACGAGTTAAAAGTAATTACTGTTTTTCACCTTATCGGGCTTTTACTAGAAATATATAAAGTTCATTTCGGTTCATGGAGTTATCCAGAAGAGGCATATTCAAAAGTTTTTGGTGTTCCGCTTTACAGTGGCTTTATGTATGCAAGTGTTGCCAGTTACATATGCCAAGCGTGGAGAAGATTGCATTTACAAATGTACCATTGGCCGAAAGCCATTTTTGCCGTGCCATTAGGAGCAATGATTTACTTCAATTTTTTCACGCATCATTTTCTATACGATTTTAGATGGTTCTTAACTTTACTTCTATTCATCGTTTTCTTTCGGACATTTGTGGAATTTTCATTACGAGGTGTTACATATAAAATGCCGCTCGTTCTCTCCTTTTTTCTTATCGGGTTCTTTATTTGGATTGCAGAGAACATCGCAACATTTTTCGGAGCATGGCAATATCCAAATCAACAGGAAACGTGGAATCTCGTTCACTTAAGCAAAATTAGCTCATGGTTTCTACTCGTTGTTATTAGCATTATGATTGTTACACAACTTAAACATTTGAAAGAGTCGAAAAAATAATGCTGATTATGTAAAAACAGTCAGCCCATCACTCATTAGAGAGTGATGGGCTTTTTTAGTAATATTTTTTAAACCGTCCTTATCAAAGGAGTTATAATTTCTAAGAGCATAAACAGTTACACATTATGAACTACTACTAGCAGAAGAGGTTGCTACAGATGAAGCGGCAATCGTTGCCATCATAGCTGCCTGTTGTGCTTGTATGAGGACTTCTATCATAGTTTGTAAACCTGTGTTGGTAGCCTTACTTTCCTCACCTTTCTGACTTACGAACAGTTGAATAGCAATAAGAATATTCGCATCTGTATGCCAACGGAATAATTTCTCCCCCTGCAATTTTTCAATCAACGCTTTAATAGAATGAATCTCTTTTTCTCCATCTTCAAGTAACGCTAATAGCCCGATTGCTGGATAATGCATCTGTTTCACTTTTACCTTTTCTTGTTTTAACAAATTCCATATGTTTGTACATGTTGCAACTAATATTTCTTCCCTGACATCCTTCTTTAGTGAAAGAATATGACTCAAAAATTGAAGATCATTCCCTTTACGCAAACCAGCTTTCGCTAGTTTCTGATAAAGACGCTCTACACGGTCCATGAGTGTTTCTACATTCTCTGATTGTCCGGCTAATAAAACCGCGAGCGGATAATCATTTGTACCTGTAAGAAAAAGATGATCCTCTTTCATACGTTTATATACTTGCATCGAACGCTGAATGTGCGTGCCATGTTGTTCATTATCTTCTGTTAAAAGCACAGCTGCTGCAAGATAAGTAAATATACTCCGGCTAAAACCACCAGCGACCAATTGTTCATATAAATCTAAAAAGTTTTGAAAAGCTTTCTTGTAATCTGTAAAGTGAATATCTAATGTTGCAGCCACTACAAAGCGATGATAAGACTTTAAATATGAAAACATCCCTACCTGATTTTTAATATAACTACTAATTTCTAGAAAACGTCCGAGATCAAACAATTTATCACTACCTGCATACATAGCAGCAATCATCATACCTGTTCGCGAATCACTCGTTTTCCATTTTAGTTCTCCCTTTAACTGTCCATATGTATGTGTATATTGGTCCAACTTTTGTTCTAATGTAATCATAGTATTCACCCCTATTTCTAGTTCTTCTCTTTTATTATACGTATATTCCATATTTAGGAATACTATAATTAATAATCACACCATAAAAACGATAAAATTTCTTTACCCCTATATATTAGTTTCTTCTCCTTCTTCATCAGCATCACGATGATAATTCCTAAACCTTCAAGAAGTTATACAAAAAAGGTAGATAATAATTTATCTACCTTTTTGTATATATATTATTTAACAATACATCTGTCATTTTGCTCGTTATATGCAATTCAAACTAAAAAGCCTTAATAATACGCTCCATCGCCTTCATTTGCCCAATATGATCAGCTTCATGATAAAGCATCATACCGTATAGCTCCCCTACTGTTTCCAGTCCTAGGAATGGCTCTGGCAATTGATTTTCAAATGCTTCTGCTGGAATTTCGTTAATACGTTTCGCTTGTTCTTTTAATTGAGCCGTTAACACTTCTAACGATGGTCCTTCTGTTTTCCATTTAGATGGTCTTGATCCATATCCAAACATGCCTGGATATTCAGTTGGTAATTGTTTGAATTCTTTTCCAAACATGAAAACTTCTGCTGCCGTTAACACATGACCGATATGCCAGCGAATTGTATTGTTAAAACCCTCTGGCTGTGTATCCACAGTTTTATCGTCTAGCGTCTCCATAAATTTAAGCAATTCCCCGCGCGTTATTTCAAATTGTTTTAAGCCAACTAGTCTATTCATTTGATCGTTCCCCTTCTTCATGTATCATTTATTATGAACTAAGAATGTTCAATTTATTAAAGTTTCACCTTGTTTAATCTATCAGAAACAATGAAGAAATACATCTAATATGCTTAGTAAAAATAATAAAAAGGTTCACCTCTCGTACATATAGAATTACTTACTACACAAATAGTTTAAATAAAAGAGGAGTGTCAATTACATGTTACATATTTTAAAACAACAATATAATCTTATTAGCTCTACAAGAGAAACTCTATTTTCATTTTTGGAAGAAATCCCACTAGAAAAATTACATAGCACAGTTCCTAATTTCGGAAGCGGTAGCATCATAAAGACACATATTCATGTAGCCGATTGCTATCGATACTGGCTTGGATCGTTCGCATTTAAGCAAAAACGAGCAGATTTTTCATTTGCTAGTGATGATGAAATTGAGCATGCAGATGTCGAGAAAATCCGTGCTAGATTTAAGTTAGTAGATGAGACTGTACAACGTTTTTTAGACGAATACAATGACCGTTTGCTTGAAAATATAGCAAATGAAGTGAAATGGCAAAAAGAACCTTGGAGTACAACACCGCTATGGCTTTTAACTCATACAGAGACACATGAGTTTCATCATAAAGGACAAATTGTATCAATGGCCAGACACCTTGGATACACTCCTCCTGATACAGACCTTATTAGTTAATTCAAAGATCCCGATTACCAGAATGATTAAAATGAATACAGATCGAGCATGTTTTGTGTTCCAAAACATGCTCTTTAAATATGTTATCTTAAATTTTTTATAATACCATCAATACCAAATAGTCTCCGCATAATTATAAGCATCACTATTCGGAATGGCATGTTTCCCCTGTGCTTGCGCCTTTCTTGGATCTAAATCATATACCATTGGTGTATAGCATGATGTTTGCCCTTTATTTACAACACCATTTCCTCCAGTACTTCCGCAAGTATATGCCTTTCCATCTGTTTTTCTAACAATCCTTGCATCAGCTTCGTTATTATAAACCGCTGCACGCGTTACAGTAACTTTTGCCCACGCTGTTTTACACGTCGTGCTAAATTTTAATTCCACATAAGAATTTGAATCAATCCACTTCTTCTCTTTCGTTACTGCTGATTGATCACAACTATTGTAATACGGACTTTTCCCATCATACGAATGATCTTCCGCATATACTTTATCATTATTGGTCGTAATAAACACACTAGTTACAATGAGCAACGCTAGACAAAGACATGCGCTTACTTTTTTAAAAAGTTTCATAGAATTCCACTCCTTTATTAATAACGGCCAGTTTTCCCGTAACCATTATTAAACGTAACTGCTTCAGCATCTGCTGTGTATCCGAAATCAGCAGTTAAATCAAATACCATTCCTGTATAAGTGCTCGTTTGACCTGTTTTGATTGTGCCGTTCCCCTGGTTAGAAGTAACTGATTTTTGGAACACACCATTTTTATATTTATTTACAACTGCGTACGCATACACTCCTCCAGAAACAGCTGGTGCTGGTTGATCTAACACAAACTTAGCCCATGCTGCATGACATTTATTACTGTAACGTAAATACACTGTCCCTACTTTTTTACTCCCTTCGTATACCGCCGTAGATTTTGCATTAAATCCATCTGCATCACACGTTGTACTTCCCCCGTATACTTTCGTTGTAGCTGGATTTTTCCCGTCATAATAACTACTTAAATCAGTAGCTGCAAATGTACTTTCTTGAAAACTAAATAATACCCCTACACTCGCTACACTTAGCACACATACTTTCATTAACTTTTTAAACATTGTAAATCTCCTCCCTCAAAATAAGTACGTATAATAAAGACAATCTATCCCCTATGTACGCCCCTCCTTTCATGCTTCCTAGAGGCATCTTACAGAAACGACTAAACGTTGTAAATTTCCTTATGATTATTGGAATATACGAAGAAATTTACGTATCCGTCTAAGAAAAAAAGTTGAGAAATACACATGTTTTAGCATTCTTTATTTAAAACATAAAAGAACCGATACTCGTTTCATGCAAGCATCGGTTCTTTATACAAAAGTGCCATTTTTCTTTTATATAAAATAAATATTTCTCCACTTAATCTGTTGTAAAAAACTCCCTCGTCACATCAATAAATTGCTGCAGTGGCGCTGTCATCCATTTATCTTTATGCCAAGCAATTTGTGTATAAATCGGTGAAATTGCATTTTCTAAATGTAACTCTTCTATCGTCCTCTCTCGTATATCTTTTTCTACTACTATTGCTGGTAACACAGCTATACCTAAATCTGCAATCACACATTGTTTAATTGCCTCTACACTAACGAACTCAATTTTATTTGCTGGATACACATCTTCTATGCGAAATAGTTCTTCAAATAAAGTCCGGTACGAGCAACCAAGCTCCGTTAGTAAAAGTGTCTCACTTTCTAAATCTTTTATAGAAACGGAAGCTTTCTCGAGTAAGTGATGCCCTGAAGCAGCTACTACTTTTAATTCTTCTTTCATAAGCGGCTCCACATGTAAAGCATCTTCTGTTTTACATTCGTCCAAAATAAATGCAAGATCCACTTTCCCCTCCATCAATTGTTCTTTCGCATCTTTATTGGAATGCGCTGGTTTAAATATAAGCTTTATTTGAGGAAACTGTGCTTTAAATCTCTTTAATATAGATGGGAGCCTGTACGTACACTGACTCTCTTGCGCACCAATTATTAACGTACCAGCTATTTCTTCATCATCTTTCACAGCCATTTTCGCTTCGTTACTAAGTGCAATCATCTTATCAGCATATAATTGAAGCTTCCTGCCCGCTTCAGTTAAGAAAAGACGTTTTCCTAATCTTTCAAATAGCGGCGTACCTAGCTCAGCTTCTAACGTTTTAATTTGCGCTGTTACGCTCGATTGGGCAAAGTTTAATTTCTTCGCAGTTTGTGTAAAGTTCAAAGTATCCGCGGCTACTTTAAATGTAATTAATTGTTTTATCTCCATTTACTATTCCCTCTTTTCAATCGATATTTCCGATTGATTCCATCGAAATAATCCTCTTTGTCTATTGATATTTGTATTGTATGATAAAGAGCATCGACAAACAATAAAATGGAGGTATTCCATATGAAAGCACTTTGTTTCGAAGCATTCGGAGACGCTGATGTACTACAATATAAAGAAATACATGATCCAATCATAAATCCAAATGAAATTCTTATCCGTACGAAAGCAATCGGTTTAAATTTTGCTGATATTTATAGACGCCGCGGTGATTATCATCTCGCTGGCAATCCGCCCTATATATTAGGTTATGAAGGTGCTGGTATTATTGAAAAAGTAGGAGCTGACGTTACAACTATCAATCCTGGAGACCGTATTGCATTTGCTGATGTTCCATTTGCAAATGCAGAATTAGTTGCCGTTCCATCAGAAAAAGCAATCCCACTTCCGGATTCTATTTCTTTTGAAACAGCCGCTTCTGTCTTATTACAAGGTCTAACAGCACATTATTTAACGAAAGATAGCTATCAAATAAAACAAGGTGATATAGCTTTAGTACACGCTGCGGCTGGCGGCGTTGGTCAACTTCTTATTCAAATGATTAAACTACATGGCGGAACAGTAATTGGTCTTACGTCATCAACCGAAAAAGCCAAAGTAGCCACGTTAGCTGGGGCTGATCACGTATTTTTATATACTGAAAAATGGCATTCAAAAGTTCTTGAAATAACAAACGGCACTGGAGTAAATGTTGTATATGAATCAGTAGGTTCTACACTTGAGGAAAGTTTTAGCGCTACTAAAATTGGTGGTACTGTCGTATTTTACGGAATGGCTGGCGGTAATCCTGCTCCCGTTGATCCACGCATGCTTATGGATACTTCAAAAACTTTAACTGGCGGAGACCTTTGGAACGTACTTACTACCTTTGAAGAACGCAAGCAGCGCTCTACTCAATTATTTGATTGGATCACTACTGGAAAATTAAACATTGCAAGTCCTACTACATTCGCTTTACAAGACGGTGCTCGCGCCCATGAATTATTAGAGTGCAGAAAAAGTACAGGGAAAATTTTATTAATCCCATAATCGTTCCAATAAAAAAAGGAAAAATAAACATATAAAAGAG
>NZ_BOQB01000376.1 GCF_018332475.1 Bacillus sanguinis
ATTACTTCAATTAAAACCAGATGTTATTACATCAAGTACGAAATTCCCAGCAGAAACAGCTGAAAAATTTACGAAAGTAGCTCCTACATTCCCGGTATCACACGTTTCAACAAATTGGGAAGATAACTTAAAGTTAATGGGAGAATTAACTGGTAAAAAAGATAAAGCGGAAAAAATTATTAAAGATTATAATGCGGACGCTGAAAAAGCAAAAGCAAAACTAGGAGATAAGTTAAAAGACAAAAAAGTACTTGTTATTAGACTAAGAGCAAACGAATTATTCTTATATCCAGAAGGGGTATACTTCAACCCTGTAATTTATAAAGATCTTGGGCTAACTGCTCCAGAACAATTGAAAACTGTAAAAGCACAAGAGAAAATTTCATTTGAAAAACTTGCTGAACTTAACCCGGATTATATTTTCTTACAATATGAGACAACTGAAAATAAAAACCCGAAAGTGTTAGAAGAAATTGAAAAGAATCCAATTTGGCAAAGTATGAATGCTGCGAAAGAAAAGAAAGTATTTGTAAACGTTGTAGACCCAATGGCACAAGGTGGTACTGCTTGGAGTAAAACAGCATTCTTAAAAGAAGCAGTGAAAAGTTTATCTAAATAATACAATAAGTAAGGTGCGTTGAATGATATGCAGAAAACAAATGCAGTACCAGTGACTATATTATGTATAGCACCCATACTCATCTTATTTACAGTTATACTTTCTATTTTGTATGGGGCGAAAAGTATTGATGCTGAAACAGTGTGGAACGCATTATTTCATTTTGATTCAAGTGATGTAAATCATAATATTATTATTACTTCACGTTTACCAAGGGTAGTTGCAGCTCTTTTAGTCGGAGCATTTCTAGCCATATCAGGAGCACTTATGCAGGGGATGACAAGAAACTATCTTGCATCCCCTTCTATTATGGGTGTGACGGATGGGGCAGCTTTTGTTATTACACTTTGTATGATTTTTCTTCCGGGAATGTCATCAATTGGTATGGTTGTATGTTCAATGATTGGCTCTGCACTAGGAGCCGGTATCGTATTTGGTTTTGGTTCGCTTCTTCAAAATGGCCTATCACCAGTTAGGTTAGCGATTATCGGAACAGTTATTGGAACATTTTTAAGCAGTGTATCGGCCGCGATGGCTTCGTATTTCCAAATTTCTCAAAATGTTAGTTTTTGGTTCAATGCAAAGTTAGACCAAGTGGACCCTAATATCATTAAAATCACGATACCGTTTGGAATAATTGGAATAATTTTAGCATTGTTAATATCAAAATCTATTACCATTCTCTCTTTAGGCGAAGAAGTTTCTATTAATTTAGGGCAACGTACAAAACTAGTTAAAGCAATGGCAATTTTGTCAGTTATTTTCTTAACAGGAACGGCAGTTGCTTTAGTAGGGAAAGTTGGTTTTGTAGGTTTAATTATTCCACACATTACTCGATTTATAATTGGGGTAGATTATAAGTGGATATTGCCATGTGCAGGCATTATTGGTGGCGTTTTCTTAGCATTATGTGACGTTTTGAGTAGATTTGTAAACTATCCATTTGAAACACCAATTGGAGTGGTTACCTCCTTAATTGGTATTCCTTTCTTCCTTTATTTAATTCGTACAAGAGGAGGAGAGAGACATGCTTAAAAGTTCAAGTCAACGTTTTGGAATGACAATGGGGATTATTATATTTTTAATACTATGTGCTATTTATATTAGTTTAACGAATGGTACGTTTGATATTACGATTACAGATGTATTTAAAACACTATTTAGAATAGATCCAGTACCAGACCATGATTTAGTAATTTTTGAGTTTCGTCTCCCACGCATCGTGATTGCTGGATTAGTAGGATTAGGCCTAGGTGTTGCAGGTGCTGTTATTCAAGGGATTACGAGAAACGGACTGGCGGATCCAGGTATTTTAGGAGTAAATGCCGGGGCAGGAACAGCAATCGTCATCTTTATGTTTTTCTTTCAAGGACAATTAAAGAGCACAGACTGGGCTTCTATTATGATGATGCCAATGTTTGGTTTAGTCGGCGGATTAGGTGCAGCTATCATCATTTATCTGTTTTCTTGGAAAAACGGTAAGTTAGATTCGCAGCGTCTTTTATTAACAGGCATTGCAATTGGATCAGGATTTGGAGCATTTTCTATGTACCTATCACTCAAAATGAAGTCAACTGATTTCGAGATGGCTGCAGTTTGGGTGTCGGGAAGTATATATAATGCAAACTGGAAGTATATTATTGCAATGTTGCCGTGGCTGATCATATTAATTCCGCTTATACAAAAGAAAGCCTATTTATTAGATTTATTTCAATTGGAAGAAACGAGTATTACAAGTTTAGGTGTTTCAGTAGAAAGAGAGAAATCTATTTTACTATTAAGTAGTATCGGACTTGTCAGTGCATGTGTTGCTGTGTCAGGAAGTATTGGTTTCATTGGGCTAATGGCACCGCATATAGCGAAAAGACTTGTCGGTATTCAGCATAAGCATATCATTCCTACGTGCGGAGTAATCGGAATGTTCCTTGTAATTGCTTCAGACTTTATCGCAAAAACAGTCTTCACACCTGTAGAGTTACCAGTTGGAATCGTTATTTCTATTGTTGGTGTACCGTATTTCTTATATTTACTTTATAAGGCGAAAGTGTAAGAGGAGGAATAAAAGTGAGTATTTTAAGTGCAAAAAATTTAGAAACGAGTTATGAAAAGCTTACAGTGTTTCGCGATTTAAATGTAGAAATACAAGAAGGAAAAGTAACGACAATTATAGGACCAAACGGGTGCGGTAAATCCACACTGTTAAAAACAATGGGAAGAATTTTAAAGCAAAAGAGCGGTAAAGTCTATTTACAAGGGCAGGATTTAAATACAATTCCAACGAAAGAAATTGCAAAGCAGTTAGCTTTACTACCGCAAACTCCAATTGCGCCAGGAGAGCTTAAAGTAGAAGAATTAATTTCTTATGGACGCTATCCACATCGAAATAACGTAAATAAGTTAACTTCAAAAGATAAAGAGATGATTGATTGGGCATTAGATATAACGAAAACTTCTGAATTTCGAACGAGACAAATTGCTAATTTATCAGGTGGCCAAAGGCAAAAGGTATGGTTAGCGATGGCTTTAGCACAAGAGACAGAAGTGTTACTACTAGATGAACCAACGACATATCTTGATATGTCTCATCAATTAGATGTATTACAAATTGTGGAGAAGCTAAATAAAGAACATAATTGTACGGTCGTAATGGTGCTACATGATATTAACCATGCAGCAAGGTTTTCAGATGAAATTATTGCAATGAAGGAAGGGGAAATTGTTACAACTGGTAGCCCAGAAGAAATCATTACAAATGAAGTGTTAAAAGAAGTATTTCATATTGATGCGCGTGTCATGATTGATCCGTATAACGGATCTCCTGTTTGTTTCGGCTACGATAGCGTTGTATCTCAAGAAGAGAAAGTAGAAATATATGTAACAAGTTAAAAGGGGGGGAATATAAGATGAATACTACTATTGAAAAACAGCAGATTATAACATCTAATACAGAACAGTGGAAAATGTATTCAAAATTAGAAGGTAAGGAATATCAAATTCATATTTCAAAGCCGAGGCAGCCAGCACCAGAGTCAGGGTATCCTGTTATATACGTATTAGATGGTAATGCCTTTTTTCAAACATTCCATGAAGCGGTTAAAATACAATCAGTTAGAGCAGAAAAAACAGGTGTTTCACCAGCCATTATAGTAGGCATTGGTTATTGTATTGAAGGTGCATTTTCAGGTGAAGAAAGATGCTATGATTTTACGCCTAGCGTAATTTCAAAAGATGCACCTTTAAAACCAGACGGTAAACCGTGGCCTAAAACAGGAGGAGCATATAATTTCTTTACTTTTATTGAAGAAGAATTAAAGCCGCAGATTGAAAATAATTTTGAAATTGATAAAGGAAAGCAAACGTTGTTTGGGCATTCGCTAGGTGGTTTATTTGCATTACATATATTATTTACAAATGTAAATGCCTTTCAAAATTATTTTATTAGTAGTCCATCTATTTGGTGGAATAACCAATCCGTACTTGAAAAAGAAGAAAATATTATAAGTGAGTTAAACAGTGCTAAGTTTGAAACAGGAGTGTTCCTTACAGTCGGATCACTAGAACGAGAGCATATGGTTGTAGGGGCAAATGAATTATCAGAGCGCCTTCTCCAAGTAAAACACGATCAGTTTAGATTTATGTTTTATGAAGCTGAAGGGGAAAATCATGCGTCAGTTGTGCCGACTTCTTTAAGTAAAGGATTAAGATTTGTTAGTCATGTGAAGAAGAATAAATGATTATAAAGAGGATCCTATATTATGTGGGATTTTCTTTTTTATATAAACATATTGAGCATGCTACCATCCAAATTGAAACACTTAACATTAAACATAATAAAATGATTGTCTAAAAAAATGCAAACGAAAGGCTATGGGGAAATTCTCCATAGCCTTTCGTTTGTTCAAGTAGAATTGTCCTTTTTGAAAGTTTTGTTTCAACTTTTCGTCTAAAGAGACAAAAAGTTGTCACAATTCGGTCACAATTAGCATAAACATAAAATAGACGGAAAGAACTTATTTCCAAAAAGGCTTGGTTTATTTCAATCATGAATCGTAGAGCTGAAAAAGCATGGATGAAAAGTTCACTATATTCTCAAGGAGGTAGATCGTATGAAAACTATTCTTGCTATCGCTGGGCTTATCTGGGTTTTATCACATGGCATTCCAATTTATGAAGGAGAACAAATTCGCAGTGCTTTGAATAAAAATTTTAATGAATATCACGTTATTGATCGGCAAGATAATGTCGTGACAGTTCGTGTGAATGACTGTTTTCATACGGTAACCGTTGAAGGAACTTCAGTAGTGAATGATACAAAAGTATGTGATCAGCAATAATTATATATAGGAAGAAAAAGGTCTCAATTTATACGTGTATAAATTGAGGCTTTTTTATTTATGGATGAATAATAAGGGGGATAGACAATCTACGTTTATTATTTTTTTGAAAAAAGCAAAGGGTATCATGAAAATTGAGACTGAGAAGCTAATAAATTGTTAAGAATAAGCATAGAGTGGAAATATACTCATATGGGGTATCATACATGGCTAATTAATGCTATAATTGGTATACTCGTAAAAGCAATTGTTTTATTGGATGAAGAGAAACTTTAAGAAGGTGATAATATGGATCATAAAGGGCATGAAGCGGTAACACATAGATCAGAAAAAGAAAAAGAACAGATTATAAATAGATTAAAAAGAATTGAAGGACAGGTCCGCGGTATTCAAAATATGATTGAAAATGATCGTTATTGCGTGGATATTTTAGTACAAATTTCAGCGATTAATGCAGCGATGAAAAAAGTAGGAATGGGTGTATTAAAAAACCATACAAGTCATTGTGTTTCAGGTGCTATTAAAGATGGTAATGGTGACGAAGCAATTGAAGAATTAATGACTGTATTTGAACGTTTTTCAAAAGCGTAAAAACAAGCTAGTATGTCACTGGCTTGTTTTTTGTTTACCTTCACATAAGATTTCAGGGTATGGATGTGAAAAAGTGTGTGTAAAATAAACTTTTAGAAAATAATTGAAAAATCATGATATAAAACCATTGATTACCTTAGGGGGGTATGGTAAGATGTAATTGTAATTAACAAACAATGAAGAAACAAGAGGAGGATTTTAAATGGAACAGTTAACATTAAAAGTTGAAGGTATGTCTTGTGGACATTGTGTAAATTCTATTGAAAGCAGTGTGAAAGAACTAAACGGTGTTGAAAAAGTTAAGGTTCAATTAGCAGAAGGAACTGTTGAAGTTACTATCGACTCGTCTGCTGTAACACTAAAAGATATCGTTGCTGTAATTGAAGATCAAGGATACGATGTCCAATAATTATTGTTTAGATATGGAAATAAATCGTACTTTATAGGAAGTACGATTTATTTTGCTAATAATTATACCTCGTAAGGGTATATAGAGGTGAGAGACATGAACGAACAGAAAGAGGTCAATCTTCAAATATCAGGAATGACATGTGCCGCATGTGCGAATAGAATTGAAAAAGGTCTAAAAAAAGTAGAAGGTGTTCATGATGCAAATGTAAATTTTGCACTTGAAAAAACAAAAATAATGTATGATCCCCAAAAAACAAATCCACAACAATTTAAGGAAAAAGTTGAATCGTTAGGATATGGAATTGTCAGTGATAAAGCTGAGTTTACTGTTTCTGGGATGACATGCGCCGCATGTGCGAATAGAGTAGAAAAGCGTTTAAATAAGTTAGAAGGTGTGAACGGAGCGACAGTAAATTTCGCTTTGGAATCAGCTACAGTAGATTTTAATCCTGATGAAATTAACGTAAATGAAATGAAGAGTGCAATTACGAAATTAGGATATAAATTAGAAGTGAAATCAGATGAGCAAGATGGATCAACTGATCATCGCTTGCAAGAAATTGAGCGACAAAAGAAGAAATTTATCATTTCGTTTATTTTATCATTCCCGTTACTTTGGGCAATGGTAAGTCATTTCTCATTTACATCATTTATTTATTTACCTGATATGCTTATGAACCCTTGGGTGCAGCTAGCTCTTGCAACTCCAGTTCAGTTTATCATTGGTGGGCAGTTTTATGTTGGGGCTTATAAAGCGTTACGTAATAAAAGTGCTAACATGGATGTTCTTGTGGCACTTGGAACGTCGGCCGCCTATTTCTATAGTGTATATTTAAGCATTCAATCTATCGGTTCTTCGGAACATATGACAGATTTATATTTTGAAACGAGCGCGGTACTTATTACACTAATTATTTTAGGTAAATTATTTGAAGCAAAAGCAAAGGGACGTTCATCAGAAGCAATTAAAAAGTTGATGGGTTTACAAGCAAAGACAGCTACAGTTGTGCGAGATGGAACAGAAATAAAAATTTTAATCGAAGAAGTGGTAGCTGGTGATATCGTTTATGTAAAGCCTGGTGAAAAAATCCCAGTAGATGGGGAAATTGTAGAAGGAAAGTCAGCAATAGATGAATCGATGTTAACAGGTGAAAGTATTCCGGTTGATAAAACAATTGGAGATGGAGTAATCGGTTCTACAATAAATAAAAATGGCTTTTTAAAAGTGAAAGCAACTAAGGTAGGAAGAGATACTGCATTAGCTCAAATTATTAAAGTAGTAGAAGAGGCTCAAGGTTCAAAAGCTCCTATTCAAAGGGTAGCAGATCAAATTTCTGGTATTTTCGTACCGGTTGTAGTTGTGATTGCTATTATTACATTCGCAGTGTGGATGCTATTTGTTACACCTGGTGATTTTGGCGGAGCACTTGAAAAAATGATAGCCGTACTTGTTATCGCTTGTCCATGTGCATTAGGTCTTGCAACGCCTACATCTATTATGGCGGGATCAGGAAGATCGGCTGAGTATGGTATTTTATTTAAGGGCGGGGAGCATTTAGAAGCAACGCACCGATTAGATACAGTTATTTTAGATAAAACAGGTACTGTGACAAACGGGAAACCGATGCTAACAGATGTAATTGTAGCAGATGGATTCCACGAAGAAGAAATACTACGCTTAGTAGGTGCGGCAGAAAAAAATTCTGAACATCCACTTGCAGAAGCAATTGTAGAAGGAATTAAAGAAAAGAAAATT
>NZ_BOQB01000377.1 GCF_018332475.1 Bacillus sanguinis
AATGAACCTTTCATTTATTTATATTTATTACGTTTCTATCATCGCTTCCTCCAACCTATAAATTAGTAAGCTTCACTAACTATTTGCATATACAGCTTTATTTACTCTTTACTTATATACTTCAAATAAAAAAAGTAAAAACTACTTCATTTATTTGAAGTAGTTTTTACTTTTCAATAACCTTTGCACTTTCTCTCAATAAACATTCAAAACTAACTCATTTCATACTCAATTTCTTGCTATTCAACGCTTATTAAAGGTGTGGCTTCCATATTAAAATAAATTTCTTTAAGTTACTCATATGATTAGCAGAATATCCTGTTATAAAAAATCTTTGAAATTTCTATTCTTCAATAAATAAGAAAACCCTTCTATATGATCTCCTGTAATTCTCAATACAGCTGGTGGATGTCCTACTGTTGCAAAGTGCTCGTTTGGACGAATACGATTTGGTTTCATAACATCTACAAAATGGACACATTCAACTTTATATCCTTCTAATATTGCCTTTACTTGCGCAACACACGCTGTGTGAAGAGTATCCCAGCCGATACCCTCTAAACATTTTCTACTAATTGCGTGGGGAACAGCAATTGTGGATCCCACACCTAAATCTTTACGATTACAAGCAATATTCAACATATATTTATATAAACTTACAATATATAGAGGAAATCTAAGATTTAAATTTAAATCATTTAAAACCATATCAACACCATCCGCAACAGCCTGCGTTAACGGATGAAGGTCTTTTGCTGGAATAGCAAAATCAGCATCAATAAAGAGAAGTATATCCCCTACGGCTTCTTGTGCACCAATTGCCCGTCCTACATCATGCCCTAATCTTTCTTGATAAACAATTACTGTTGCCCCTAATTGCTTAGCAATTACTTCTGTCTGATCTGTTGACCCATTAATGACAACAATTATTTCTTTCGGTTCAATTTTTCTTGCCTCAAGAATAACTTCTTTAATCGTTGATTCTTCATTTTGTGCTGGTATAATAATTGATAACTGTTTTCCATTATAAATTGATGAATTCATACCCCATCCTTTATGGTAACGTGAATAATTCTTTTGTTTTTTTAGTTGCTCTATAATTTCTCTTTTTCTTCCTCCATCTGTATAGTTACCTCTATCATCTTTTCGCTGCAACCAACTCTCCAAAGCTTTTACATTCTCTTTCATCTCACATACTTCTAATTTAGTTAATTCATCTCTATAGAAAGAAATTTTGTTTACGGGTATATCATTCAACAAAGTATTAGTGATGGCTGACGAGGATTGTAGTCGCCACCCTTTCTCAATAAGAGTTATTTGAGAAAGAATGGGATTTTGCAAGGTGTCATATCCAATGTCTTCAATTGCTTTTTTAGTAATAGCATATGGCATAGATAACATCGAATCATATTTTAAATCTATACGCCCCAATACATCGTTTACTATTTTTCTATACACCATAGCAATACTTGGCCATTCTACTCTCATCTTTTCAAAACATACGGAGTCTATGTTATTCAAAATTACATCCTGTTCCTTTTTTAGTAGCGGTTCTATAAATCGTTCTAATTCTATCGAAAAAATAACATCTTCTCCATCTAAAAATAAAACTACATCTCCATTGGCGGTTTTTGCCCCATGAACTGGTGCTTTCCATTTATTTTTCTCCTCAATTACAACAACGTTACTTTCAATAAAAGTAGGTATAGATTGTATCGCACTCATTCTATCATTAGCTACTATAATAATTTCTAGTGGTTTTATATGCTGCACTTTATTTAAAATTTGATTCAATTTCGATTTATCTTTTCCTAAAACGATAACGACTGACAAACCAACTTCTTTTTGTTCTTTTCTCACAGTCTGATTAGGCTTTACTTTTTTTATATATTCAATTGTTTCACTCTTTCCTACAGCTGCATGCCCTGCTTTTTTATCGAAATATAGGTCTATTACAATTTGATTTACTTCAATATCCTCATCCAATTGTTCTAATTCAGAAATAAATGGTAGTAAATGATTTTGCACATCAAATTCACACGCGAAATTTTGCAAAAAATAAATGTTCGGTACGTATTTAATGTGATTAAAAAATTTTACTACATTAATTCTTTCTTCAAATTTTCCTTCAACTTCTTCTCTTGATAAACCTGGATAAGATAAATCGAAAACTAGATTTATTGGTACAGGTATCCATTTTAATAAATTTGTTTGAGGATTATTAATTAAAACTGTGGAGCCCTTAACGAATCCAGCTAAAATTAAAGACATAAACCCTCCCCCGGAACTACCATAAAACAACACATTTTTTGAATCAACTTTTAACTTTGTAAATACTATTTCTAAAATATTAGCTATATCCTGTAAATAAAATCTATCTAACTCCCCTTGTCCCCAACCTAAAGATAATTTTCCAAGATATAAAGTAGGATCATTAAAATATATAACAGTATCTTCAAATTCTTCCATCCACGAATGTCGATGAAAAATTGGTGGACCAATTGGCTGTTCTTGAAATCCACCTGCTCCAGATCCAAAAACAATAGTGTTAGAAGCG
>NZ_BOQB01000378.1 GCF_018332475.1 Bacillus sanguinis
ATATAGTTTGAACTATTTGATTCTCTGTAAATAAGCTATAGTTTTTCTCTCATGATAATTTCCAAATCTCCATTTTAATATTGCATTTGTATTGCCTTTTGCACATTTTGAACATCACTTTTTAATAGTTCCTTTAAATCATAAGCTGGATAGTAACCACGTTCATACATAAAGTTAAAAACCTGTGCATGTAATTGTATAGCACCATTTATTTGACGGGTTAAAACTTCTCTAAGGCGCGGCGTTGCAGTTTCGGTAATCGCTATTGCATAGTTTCGAACAGATGTCTTTGCTAATCCAAGTAAATCTCCAGCGTAAAATCCAGTGTCATCACGATGCTGCGCTTGAAATCCAGGAGCATAAGGATAAAATTGTATTAACTCTTGTAGATTGTTTTGGATGGCATTTATAGCTTTAATATATAACGATTGAAGTGCTTGATCAGGTACATTCCTAACTGATTTTTTTAATTTGATTAAACCGTTTGCTTGAAATGCTACTAATTCATGTAACTCCAATGTTTCATGCCAAGCTAGCTGATTAGGATAAGACATAGATGTTCCCCCTTAATATTCATTCATGCTACACTATGCAAAAAAAATTCAAAAAGGGCCTATACTACATGAATGCATTTCAATCTAATTCATGATTACTTTTCATCCTT
>NZ_BOQB01000379.1 GCF_018332475.1 Bacillus sanguinis
ATTTTTCTAAAATCCACTATTACCTATCGTTTACTGAAAATATTTTGAGAAACAACACTACTCAGTATTACCTATTACAACTACATTGTATGACTAGGTAGTTGTAAATGTCAACTCGATTTTTATATTTTTCTAAAATCCACTATTATCCACCCCGCTAAGAAAAGAAAATACCCCAAACAAAAATTCTACATTTTTGTTTTGAGGCACTATAGGCTAGCTCTTCTTCTAAATAAGACAGATCATTCTTTTGTTACGATAACATCATTTCCATATCTTCCGCTGCATTTGTAATCAGTTTTAAACCGAATGTTTCTTGTAAAACATCAAGTACGCCAGGTGAAATAAATTCAGGCGCCTTTGGACCGATACGAATATCTTGAATACCAAGACTAAATAGTCCAAGTAAAATGGCAACCGCTTTTTGTTCAAACCACGACAGGACAATACTAACTGGCAATTCGTTCACTTCACATTGAAAAGCATCTGCTAAAGCGGCTGCTATTTTCACTGTTGAAATTGAATTATTGCATTGCCCTAAATCGATGTAACGTGGAATCTCTGTATCAGGTACAACACCGTAATCCACATCATTAAAGCGGAACTTCCCGCAAGAAGTCGTTAAAATAACTGTTTCTGGAGGAAGTGACGTTGCTAATTCACGATAATATTCCCCACCTTTTCCTGGTGCATCACAACCTGCGATGACAAAGAAACGCTTAATCTTTCCGTCTTTTACTGCCTCAATAATTTCTGGAGCTAATGATAAGACTGTATTATGATGAAACCCTGTTACTAACTGTTCATCCGACTCCATATGTACTTCTGGAAGTTCTAGCGCTTTTTGAATCAATGGTGCAAAATCATCATTTTCAATTTTTTGTACAACTTCTAAACCTGCAATATCATATGAAAAGAATCGATCAGAGTACGATCCTTTAATTGGCATAACACAGTTCGTTGTCGCTAATATGGCACCTGTAAATTTTTCAAAAAGACGTCGTTGATCATACCATGCCTTACCGATGTTTCCTTTTAAATGTTTATATTTTTTCAGCTGCGGATACCCGTGTGCTGGTAACATTTCAGAATGCGTATAAATATTAATTTCTTTTCCTTCTGTTTGTTTTAATAATTCTTCTAACGCAAATAAATTATGACCAGTAACTACAATTGCTTTACCTTCTACATAGTTTTGCGTAATTTGAACAGGTTCTGGAACACCAAAGTGATTCGTATGTGCCTCATCTAACAATTCCATTACTCGTAAAGCCGATTTCCCAACTTTCATAGCCATATCAATATGTTCTTGTTCATTAAAATTAGAATTTGTTAATGTCATGTACAGTGCTTCTTGCGTCGTAGCATCTACAAAAGCATCCGTATATCCTAGCTGAGCAGCATGCGTACGATAAGCCGCAATTCCTTTTAATCCAAACACAATCGTATCTTGTAAACTTGCTATTGTTTCATTTTTACCGCAAACACCTATTACTTTACATCCGCCTGTTGGCGTTTGTTCACATTGATAACAAAACATGATCATCCCACCCTCTCCCAATCATTCCTTACAAACTAAGCATAATATCTGGTGAGATAAAAGGATGTGATATCAATCACAATAATATATAAAGATTTGTGACAGTTCATATTGTTGACATGATATTTTTATTGACTCTAAAAACATTACTGAAAAATGTACATCTTTGTTGGTACTTTCAAATAGCTAGTTAATAGATTTAGAGAACTATTAGCAACTAGCAATTTTTTTGATTGAAAATTCTATGGGAAAGTCCTTCATTTACAATACATTTACATTATCTTAACATTGTTTACATTATTTATATGATATATTTATATAGAAACTACTTAAGAAATCTCATTTACATTGTTATCTTTATGATTTTTATGCTAGGGGTGAATTCGGATGACTGAAACTTTGAAAACACTTATTATGCTTGATGCTACTTACGTTGTTATCGCAATTATGACGGTACTGGTATTTGTATACTTGGAATTAAAATCTCAGTAATATATGCTGAAGTAATGAACAGATTCAGCATTTAAATATAGTTAGAAGAAAGAGAGGAGAAAATTATTTCTCCTCTCTTTTGTATTTCTACAATTTCTTATTTTAATAAATCTAATGTATGTAAAAGTAATCCCCTGTCTCCTACTTCTCCATGACCAGGAACTACTGCATTTATATTTCTATATCGCTTCAGCACGTTCTCAATTGATGTAGACCATTCATTTACATAGGCATCAGCGATGTTTCCTAAATCTTTAGCTTCCGCAGATTTCACTAAACAGCCTCCAGCTAAAATGTTGTATTGCGGTAGCCATACGACAATATTATCTTCTGTATGTCCCTTCCCTGGATAGAATGTTTCTATTTTCATATTTCCAAACTTCAAATTCGTAATTGTTTGTAAGTCTCCAAGTGGTTCTTCATATCCATTTTCCTTTGCTAGTTCCGCAGTTAACGTTGTACTATGCGCTTTAATGCCTCTTTCTTTCAACGTTTTTATTCCACCAATCCGATCAGCGTGTGCATGTGTAATAATAACATCCGTTACACTCTTCTTAAATTTCTTTTCTGCCATCTCTATTAATTCCTTCGTTAACTTATCATCCCAAGAAGAATCGACAAGTACTAATCCTTTAGAAGTATTAAGGATTAAACCGTTCGAAGGAACTGCTTCTCCGTTAAAATAACCTAACTCCGTATGAACCCAAACATTTTTGTTTAACTGAGAAATTGAAATAGTTCCTGTCTCATTTTTTATTACTTTATACTCTACCTTTCGTTCTGCTTGTACAGAAGAAATTGTACTAACAAATGGAGTTATTCCTAGTAAGCTAACACATACCCCTACTTTTAATAATGTATTTTTCATTTTCTCCACCCTTTCTTTCAAACGAAATATTTATTACCTATATTAGACAATTCATCTCAAATGTTTGTTCCACCTTTTCTTACATATTTCCATATCATTAATAAAAAGCGCACAAAATTTTGTGCGCTTTTTAAATTTCCTTTTACCATTCACGTTTTTTATTAATCCTCATTTTTTCTTCAAATGCCTTCTCTAAATCAATTTCTAACTTGTTTGCTAAATCACATACATTCCAAATGACATCAAACATTTCTAAACCAATCTCTCTTTTCGAATCTTGTATTTTATCACGCTTTAATATAACTTCCGCTAATTCACCTAATTCCGCCATCGTATACATTGTACGCTCTTCAATGGTTGTATCTTGAAATCCTTTTTCTTTACTGAAATTTAATACGTATCTCTGGAATTCCACAATATTCATACTTAATCTCCCTTCATGATACATACTCCGTTTTTCTGTTACACTTAAAATGTATTTTGTTAAATTATAACATTCATATTATAATTTATTTATAACCCTTTAACGGAGGTGTTTTCAATGACTCTCTTCGCTTCTCCATCATTATTCATACTAGCAATCATTTCATTTGCACTAGCTTATTTCATCGGAGTTAAACAATACACTTGGCTCTTATCAGGATTCAATGAACGCCGTGTGCCAGATAAAATGAAGTTATCAAAAATAGTGGGGGTTTATAATTTAACTGCTGGGGTTATCGCCACAATTGGTAGTATCTTCACTACTCCTAATGCCAAAATCTTATTTCCTATCATTATAATTGGACACTTTATAATAGCTGCCTATGTAAATACACGTATGGTTCAATAAAAAAAGATCATCCGATTGGATGGTCTTTTTTATAATTTATCAACATATTGCTTCGCTTCTAATAAGGAAAAACCAAAAGCCTCCCTTACTCTCTTAACTGCTGTAACTGTTTTTCCTTCTTCCATAAGCTGGCGCAACTCTTTATTAATTTCAGGTTCTCTATCTACAATTCCCATTTCTTTCGAAATTAGCTGTAATCTATCTTCCATCCTCTTTAAACGTGCATCCGTTTTCTTTTCAATTCTATTTAATTTTTCAACGATATAAATAAACCCAAAGACCGCTATCGGTATGATCATCCAAAATCCCATGACTATTCCTCCTCATTAGCTTTCATTTGTTTTATTTCACTAACTTATGTAAATTTTACCACAATACACATTTAATGTATAATAGTAATATACAACACTATTGATAAAACCTTATATTTTAGGGGGACACTTTATGAAAAGATTTTTTAAGACATTACTACAATTTGTAGTTCTTTCAATTGTACTACATTTATTATTTGATATCGTTGGCTGGCTTGTTTTCAATGCGCCAATTCAAAACAAAGAAATGATTATTTCCTTTATAACAGCTTTCTGGCTAATGTACATGTACCGAGACAAATTTTTTAAAACATTCACTTCGAATTAACGAAAAAAACTTCATCGATAAAGGATGAAGTTTTTTCTTTTTCTCTCTATTTACTACTGTATAATAGAACTAACATTCTGTCTTTTTAAGAAAGGAGTCACTATGAACTTAAAAAGTAACAATATATACGAAAAAATGAACCAATATTCCGTTGCAGGTTTAAGCCTTGCTATTATACGTGATGGCAAACTAGACGAAACGATTGCCTTTGGAACGCTTGAATCTAGAACAACTAGAACTGTCACTACGAATTCTATATTCAACTCTTGTTCAATTAGTAAATTCATCACTACAATGCTCGTACTAACGTTATCAGATCAAGAAATCATACATTTAGATGAAGACATAAATGATAGACTCACACCTTGGAACATACCTACCAACCTATTTACCTCACAGAAAAAAGTCACCCTGCGAAATTTATTAAGTCACCAATCTGGAATTATTGATCCTCCTAATAGTTTTGGACATTATACATTTGCACAAGGGCAACCAAACATGTCTGAACTCCTTGCCGGTAAAACATCCTATTGCCCAGTACCAATAGAAATAACTTATAAACCAGAAAGCGAATTTCACTACTCCGATGCAAACTTTTGTATTATTGAACTACTACTTGAAGATATAACTGGAAAACCATTCAATCTTTTACTTGAAGAATATATCATTCAGCCACTCCAACTAAAGAATAGTACAGTATTCTCTTCTGAAGATATAAATAAAATGGAGAACTTTGCTTGCGGGCATAATAAAAATGGTACCGTTACAAATGAAAAGTATCCATTTTATCCCTTCGCAGCTGCTTCAGGTATTTGGACAACACCAACAGACTTATCAACTTTAGTAATTGAAATCATTCATTCCTTACAAGGAAAGGGCAAACTAAAACTTTCTCAAAAAACAGTACAAGATATGATTTCACCTCAAGGTTGCTCAAAATGGACTGGATTAGGGGTTTTTCTAGATAATTCTAATGAAGACTTACAAATATATTCACTTGGATGGGGCGTTGGATTTCAATGTATGATGGTTTGTTATCCATACCGGGGTAATGGTGCTGTTATTATGACGAACACTGACTTAGGTGTTCATCAAATGGAAGGGATTATTGGTGACGTCTTAAAAATGTTATCCTTATAATGAAAAGAAAGAAGCTGTTCCTTCCAGCTTCTTTCTTTATATAACATTTTTCGCAACAATTTTTATATGTTCTGGTGCAATAATCTCCGTTATACTTTCTTGGAAATCTTCCTGCAACAGTTCTTCAATATGTTCTAGCTGCACTTCAACATGTGTGCATTCTAAATTATGTATATTTAATAGTGCATAATGATCTTTTTTCTTAATTACTAAATATTGATTATCCTCTGTTACAAGTACAGAACCTAATCGTACTCCTAGTAGGCGTTGATCATCAAACTTCACAATCGCTTCCCCTTTCTACTTTAAAAATGTAAAGACTATAAAAACCCAATTCAAGGGAAAAATTCCTATATAGACTATATCATACTTTAGTAAACTATAAATATCATATTTCCTTTTACTAAAAACCCTTATTCTTTTATATATTTCGATACAAAAAACTTTCTCAACACGAAATTAGAATTTTCAGTTTTTATTCTTATGAAAATCTATTATAATAAAGTTAATAAATGTTTGACCTCTCCTAATTCATGTACATATGGATGATCAGTAGTCGCTGCTACTGATCTATTTTTTTGATTTCAGAAAGTAAATACGCTACATCCTTTCCTACACCACAAATAAGTGCAGAGCCCCTTTGAGATTGCCACGGCAAACCGATATAATATAATCCTCTCACGGGACTTATTCCTCTTACATGATTAGGAAATCCTTTCTCATTCACTGCTTTTTCTATTTCAATCCATTTATAGTTCTGAATAAAACCAGTTGACCATATAATACTTCCTACACTATACGTGCCACCACTTTGAAACATAATGCTATTTTCTGATGCACTAACCACTTTTTCCTCTAGTTTAATTGCTCCACTACGAATAAGTTCCTTTCCTTCAAAACCAAAAATAGGATCCTTTCTCTTCTGAAACCATTTTCCCCTCTTTGTATTTACTTCAGCGTACAATAAACCCAATTTTTCTAACCAATTAAAAATGCTTGTTCTAAAAAGATGTAGCGGTAAAAATGTTAAAGGATGACTGATAGACATTGTAACTTTATGAGTTTTTGCAAGTTCTACTGCAATTTGTATTCCTGAATTCCCGCCACCTACTACTAGTACTTTTCCCTTAGGAATTTGTGATGGTGATTTATATTGTGATGAATGTATTTGAAAAACATGTGATGAAAGATTTTCTGAAACTGAAGGGATAAATGGTTGATGAAACCCACCCGATGCGATAATAACTTTTTTCGATTGTAAAATTTCAGTAGGAGTGTGCAATTCAAATATTTCTTTCTCTTTCTTTATTTTTAAAACTTCCGTTTGCAATTGGATTGGTAATTGAAAATGTCTTGCATATTCTTCTAAATACGTTGCCATTTCATCTTTATGTGGAAATCCATTTCCTTCTCCTTTTACTATCATACCTGGTAAGCTACTATATTCCCTTGGTGTGAAGAGCTGTAAAGAATCATATCTGTTTCTCCATGAATCACCAACTCGGTTTCCTGCGTCTAATAATAAAAAATTATACCCTTCTTGCTTCAAATAGTATCCCATTGTTAATCCAGCTTGACCCGCTCCAATAATAATTATGTCTTTCACTCTAATCCCTCCCCTTAAACATATGAATACTTGTTCATATATTCATACGTTTCCATAATAATAACATTTTATTTTTATACCATTCAATATGCACTTAAAATAAAAAAGAGCAGTTTACCATCAAGTAAACTCCCCCTTCATTGTAACCCCCTATTTTGATAAAATATTTCTAAACCCTCTCCTCATAAAATATAATTCTATTTGAAAACGGATCAATCACAGTTAATTCCATTGTATCCCACGGTGTTCTCTCTATATCAGGTTTTGCATAAGCATAATCTTTACTTGATAAAATAGTATAATAACTTTTTAAATCCTCTATTTTCACACGAATCGCGCCACCTGGCGAAGCATCCCCATAATGTTCTGATAAATGGATTACAGCATCATGTAACGAAATTTGCATATATAATGGCATATGCTCCTCATATCGATGTTCCCAATCCAGTTTACATCCTAAAAAACCTAAGTAAAATAGCTTTGCTTTTTCAATATCAAAAATTCTAAATATAGGTGTAATCATTTATAATCTCCTCCTATTTATAAACATCTGCCGCCAGTTCCCTCAAAACATCCACATTCACTACTTCAAAACAACCATTGTTTTTCTTTATAATTTCTTTATCACAAAAAATATTTAATGTACGTAATAGGTGCCGATAACTCGTTCCTAACAATTCAGCTATTTCCGTTAAATTCCCACTAAATACAATTCGATTTCCGTGCTGCACCGCTCGTTCCCCTGCTGCTAACATGTAACTCGCCAATCTATTTTCAAGTGGATATAGTAAATTAATTGTACTATTTTTTGAAAGTCGGTTTAATTTATGTGCCAACGATCCGCAAATACATCGTAAAAATTTTGCATCATGAAATAGTTGATTTCTCACTTTCCCTAAAGGCAAACCAACACAATATGAATCTGCCATTACTTGTACGTTTGAAGCTGTCTTTTGAGAATGAATTAACTCCACATCTCCTAACAGCTGCAAACTATCATAAAAACATAATAATACAGATTTACCGTTACTTAATGTATTAAACGCTTTCGCTTTTCCTTCAACGAAAAAATATAAATAATCTATCTCTTCATTTTCTCTACAAATAAACTCATTCTTTTTAAAAAATATAAGTTCCATATACGGCTTCATATCATTACTAAAAAATGAGTCAATATTATTTTGTTTCATATACCCTGCTAATTTAATAGAATTACATACTTTCTTCATAGTTCCCCCGCCTTTACAACTCATCCCCATTGTAATCAAAATTTTCTTCTTCCACTATGACATATGTCATAGTAATACACAATTTCAGCATGATACAGTCATTACAAATATGAAATACAAAGGGGATATTACATTGTATAACTTTCTTTCTGTCTTTATTGGTGTGCTCATCGCCGTTATGCTTCCACTGAACGGGATTTTATCTGAGTTAATTGGCAAGTACACAGCGAGCGTTGTCATTCACCTAGTCGGTTTAATTGCAGTTATCTTCATTTTAATCATAAACAAAAATAAAATTCATTTTGATAAAAGAATTCCACTTTTTTTATATAGCGCTGGAGCGATTGGAGTATTCACTGTTCTTTTTAATAATATAAGTTTCTCCGTCCTTGGTGCCTCTATTACGATCGCATTAAGTTTACTTGGTCAGTCCATTGCTTCCATCGTTATTGACCATTTCGGCTTATTAGGAATGAAAGTCGCAAAATTTGAAAAGAAAAAACTAATTGGATTATGTTTCATCTCTTCCGGAATTATAATCATGACAATTTATTAATGGGGGCAAGAAAATGTTATATATTACGATCGCTATTTTAGCTGGTGTTTCTATCGTTGTTGCTAGAATTATTAACGCGAATTTAGCAGCGAAAATTGGTAATTGGGAAGGCACGTTTTTTAATTATATTACTGGATTATTTTTCTCTATGTTATTTTTAATTTTCAGCTCAGATTCATTGTATATTCCAATGCAGACGTTACAATCAATTCCTATCGCTGTGTACTTAGGCGGATTAGTAGGCGTTATCGTCATCTCCTTATCGAACTATATTACGCCTAAAATATCAGCATTTTATTTAACGTTACTCATCTTTATCGGACAATTATTTGCGGGGACTATCATTGATTTCATCTTGTCACACGAACTCTCAATGGGCAAAGTTATTGGTGGCATTTTCGTACTAATTGGTCTCACTTACAATTTACTCGTAGATCGTCCTGTTAAAACTATGCAGAATAACCAAGTTCAACTATAATACTTTACGCTTCCCTATCATATATTAATAGAAACGCTCTTCATACGAAGTAATAGAGAGGAGAATATTCTATTAAGAAAATCACTTTACTGCTAGGTAGTGCATTGATTATTTTTGGAATCGTATGGTTTTTCAACTCTGGGAAATCTATTCAAGATTTCTATACAGCAAATAAGCCAAAGAAGAAAGCTACTATCATTTCAACTCAAAGAGATCCAAATGAACCCCCTGTCTTTTTAGGAAAACAGGAAATAAAAGATATACATGTCGAGTCTATTAAAACAAAAAAAGATATCTTTCTCACAAAAACAGATGAATTAAAAACATTCATTAACAGTATGGATACCGCCAAAAAAGGAAAATTAACATTAGATGAAGAAGGATCAGATTTAATAGATTGTGATATGTGGATTACGTTCGAGGATGGAACTTATAAAAAATATTTCATATGGGTAGTTGACCATCACAATAACGAAGTAATGATTGCTCAGCAAGATACTCCTGATGATGTAAACCTCAAGTACTATCAATTAAATGAAGATAGCTCAAAAAAGGTTTATAACTTATTCAAAAAAATTATTTAAACGAAAAAGTCATGAGCACGTAAGCTCATGACTTTTTGCACTATATATATTCCGGGAACACTTTACAACCCTTTTCCTGCTCTATATCATGACCAAAGAAAATAATTGGTTTCTCTTTCGCCACAACTTCTTTTAAACGTTTAATGGAAGATAAAGCTAATTCCGAATCAAATCCCGCGAACGGCACTTCATCTTCAAAATTTTCTTTCGTATAAGATGCATCAATCGTTAATAATACAGGACCGGATTTTTCTGTCTCAATTAATAGCGACTGATGGCCTGGAGAATGGCCTGGCGTATACAATAATTGCACACCTGGTACCACTTCATAATCCCCTTCAATAATTTTGTAGTTCAAATGCGGTAATATACATTCTTTCATATATTCTTCTCTATGAAGTGCTGCCTCATATTCCGTTCGTTGCACAATAATCGGTGTATTTGTAAAAGCACCGTTTCCTCCTGCATGATCAAAATGTAAGTGAGAACTAATAATATATAAAAGGTCGTCCGGCTCATACCCTACACGCTTTAATATATTCACGATTCTATCCTCTTCAGTCATTTTCGGTAAAATCTGCCCTTCAACAAATGTACCGTTAAAAAGCCCTTCATTATTAACTGCACTTTCTGGCATACCTGTATCTACTAAAATAGGCCCCTCTTCCGTCTCCAAAAGATAACACCATACAGGTAAGTTCAATAAATTCCCCGGCGCGAGTGTACTATTAACAGAAGAATGATCTAACATACAACGACCTGCTGGGATGAAATAAAGCTTCTTTACTGTCATTATGTATCCACCTTTACATTTAGTTTGGGATAAAGTAATACAATAAAAAATTCTTCTTTTTAGAAATAAACTCCTTCTAGACTATCAGTACAGCTTACATAAAAAAGAGGGTATTTTTTTACATAGCAGTATTTCACCATCTATAATATAGAAGTAAAGGATTCTTATTTTAATGGAGGGAATATAAATGAAAGCAATTGGTTTACATGAATACTTACCTATTGAAGAAGAAAACAGTTTAATTGATATGGAAGTTGAAAAACCTGTTGCTACAGGGAGAGATATACTCGTTAAAATTAACGCTATTTCCGTTAATCCAGTTGATACAAAAGTTCGATCTCCAAAAGAGAAAAAAGAAGATGTAGCGAAAATACTTGGCTGGGATGCGAGTGGTGTTGTTGTACAAACCGGCGAAAATTGTACGTTATTTAAAGAAGGCGACGAAGTATTTTACGCTGGAAGCATTACGAGACAAGGTACATATAGTGAATACCACCTAGTTGATGAAAGAATCGTTGGTAAAAAACCAAAAACGTTAAGTGATGCTGAATCAGCAGCACTTCCGTTAACAGCTATTACAGCTTGGGAAGGTTTATTTGAACGTTTAGGTATTGATTATAATAAGAAAGATACGAACTCCTTTAAAAACATTTTAATTATAGGCGGTGCTGGTGGTGTAGGTTCAATTGCCATTCAACTTGCAAAATGGGCTGGACTGAATGTTATCACAACTGCATCCCGCAATGAAACGATACAATGGGTTGAAAAATTTGGTGCTGATTATATCATTAACCATCACCAACCTTTACAAGATCAAATAGTAGAGTTCGGGCTAAAAGATGTAGATTATATTTTCTGTTTAAACAATACAGATCAACATTGGCAAGCAATATGTGACCTCATTAAACCACAAGGAAAAATTTGCTCTATCGTAGAAAATGAGCACCCTCTTGAGATGGGTATTTTAAAAAGCAAAAGTGCTACATTCGTTTGGGAATTTATGTTTACAAAAGCAATGTATGAAACTGGCGATATGATTACGCAGCACGAACTATTAAATAAAGTAAGTGAACTATTAGATGAAGGTATTTTAAAGACTACTCTAAATGAAATATTTACACCAATCAACGCTGAAAACGTAAAAAAAGCACATGCCCTACTTGAAAGCGGAAGTACAATTGGGAAAATCGTTTTAGAAAAGTTTTAATAACAAAAAGTCCGATTTCCAAATGAGAAATCGGACTTTTTTACTATCTTTATTTACTTGAAATCTCTTGATCATTTGGAACATCTAACGGAGGTCGTTTTCCTATTCCGAAAGCATAGAAACTAATTGTTACGATAGCTAAGAACACAATACCTACAACTAGTGAAATACGCGTATCATCGTTAAACCACATTCCGATTAATACCATAATTAAAAAGGCAATTGTCAAATAGTTTGTAACAGGAGCAAATGGCATTTTGAACGGATGATCCTTCATCTCTGCCCCTTTTTCTTTTCTAAAATTAATTTGACTAATTAAAATGACGAACCATGGTACCATACCAGGAAGTACACTTGCACTATATACATATACGAATAAGTTTTTCGGAGCGATATAACTTAAAACAACACCAACCGCTAAACCGATAATTACGCCAACTGTACCAAATAAAGGTACACCATTTCCAGAAAGTTTTGTGAAATATTTCGGTGCTTGTCCATTTACACCTAACGTGTAAAGCATACGTCCCGCACTATAAATACCACTATTACAACCAGACATCGCCGCTGTAATAACAACGAAGTTAATAAGTCCTGCCGCAGCCGTAATACCAACTTTCGCAAAAGTTGCTACGAACGGACTACCAATTGTACTTAATTGATCCCACGGATACACAGTTACAATAACGAAAATAGCACCAATATAGAATATTAAAATACGCCAAATTGTACTTTGAATCGCTCTTGTAAGTGTCTTCTTCGGATTCTTCGCTTCACCAGCAGTAATCCCGATTAATTCCACACCTTGATATGCTCCAACTACAAGTGATAACGCAAAGAAGAATCCTGAAAAACCACCTGTAAAGAAACCGCCATTTTCCCAAAGATTTGATATGCCAATCGCTTCTCCGCCGTTACCAATTCCGAAGAAAATAAGACCAAATCCTGCAATAATCATTAATAGAATCGTAACGATTTTAATCATCGCAAACCAAAATTCAAATTCACCAAATGACTTAACAGAAATTAAGTTAGCTGCGCCAAGAATAACCATTGCGATAACACCTGGTATCCAAGCTGGTAGATCTGGGAACCAATACTTCATATATGCCCCAACTGCGATAATCTCTGACATCCCAACGATAACCCACTGGAACCAGTTACTCCACGCTGTCATATAACCTGCTAGCGGGTGAATATACTTATGACCGAACGTCGCAAATGAACCTGTACTTGGCTCCATATACAACATTTCTCCCATGGCACGCATGATGAAGAAGATAAAAATACCTGCAATTGCATACGCAAGCATTACTGACGGACCTGTCCATTTAATCGTGCTAGCTGACCCCATAAACAAACCAACACCAATTGTTCCGCCTAAAGCAATCATTTGAATATGACGTGCTTCTAAACCTCTTTTCAATTCTTTGTTTGCCACTTCATTTCCCCCTCTTAGATGATTCATAGCCGCATTTTAAAACAAGATGCTTTCCCCTAATTCCTTTCAGCCCTGAAAATGATGAAGCAAACGTCATTTTACACTAGCTTTAAAGCTATCCTAAAATCGTTTTCTGCCTCTAATAAAATTCTCAAAACCTTTCATCTTCCAATATTCTATAAATCTTAAAATTACTTACCTTATATTAATTCATTAGTCTGAAAAATTCAATTATTTTTTCAATAAATTATTATTCATAAGTCTGATTAATTTTTAACTAAATTAACAATAAAATACATCTATTCAATATGATTCCGGTATGAATGTTATTACAATATAAATAACCGAGGAAAGTATATCTTCCTCGGTTTCATACTGCATATACTTCACTAATTAT
>NZ_BOQB01000380.1 GCF_018332475.1 Bacillus sanguinis
TTAGAGAGGAAAATTCATATTTAGAAAGGATTTATTCATGAGCACTATAGAAAAGATTCAAACTTTTATTATTCTTTTTGCTGTTACATGCGGCATCGTACTCGGACAATTTAATTTCATACATATGTATGCAGACAAATTTATTGTTCCCTTCTTATTTTTCATGCTATATGGATTATTCCTCAGCATCCCATTAAAAGAAATAAAAAACGGATTTCGCAATTTAAAATTTGCTGGAACAAGTCTTACTATTAACTTCTTATGGACACCTTTACTCGCTTGGGGATTAGGAGCACTATTTCTTTCAGATCAGCCAGCACTTTGGGTTGGATTTATAATGCTAATGGTTACTCCATGTACAGATTGGTACTTAATCTTTACTGAAATAGCAAAAGGTAATGTAGCACTTTCTACAGCGATTTTACCAGTAAATTTAATTTTGCAAGTACTACTACTTCCCATTTATTTATTTTTATTCGCTGGTGTTATGAAGACTGTATCGGTTTCTGTTTTAGTAGAAAGTATTGTTATCGTAATCGTCTTACCATTTTTACTTGCACACGCTACAAAATTCATTATGAATAAACTGAAAAAAGCTGAAACACTCGAGAATAAACTCATTCCGTTTTTCAGCTCTGCGCAAATTGTATTTTTAAGCTTAGCAATCGTAGCGATGTTTGCATCACAAGGTAAATATTTACTACAAAATATGAATGTCGTTTTATTATTACTCATTCCTGTTCTATTGTTCTTCATCATTAATTTTGCACTAGGACAATTTATCGGGCGCGTTATGCGTTTATCTTATAAAGATACAGTAAGTTTAAACTTAACAACGTTAGCAAGAAACTCACCTGTTGCTCTTGCTATTGCTGTAACCGCTTTTCCAGACGAACCTCTTATTGCACTTGCACTCGTTATTGGGCCGTTAATTGAGTTACCAGTTCTTGCTTGTGTTTCACAAGTGTTATTACTTATTAAGAAGAAGCAGCAATATACACAATAAAAAACGTCCTGCCATAGGACGTTTTTTATTGTCGAGAAATTATATAATGAACGATCATTATCGGCTCTAAGCATTTTATACGTTATAGAAGAATTAATTTGTCGTTACATTAACAGTTCCTTTCTAATTAAAAATTAAAGGAAACGTAAATATAACGAAAGCTGCCCAAAGTCCGTAAATTGGTAAATACTTCGTAACGGCATCTTGGATAGCTGTTGGTCCTGATTTGCTTTGTAAGAAACGCATATAGGAAAACATAATCCAAATTAAATTTGCCCAGATCAGTATGTTTACGCCTAAAACAGCAAGTCTATTAGGTGTAATACCGTAAGAAGAAAGCCTGAATACGATGGCTGACAATGCGACAGTATCAATAATAAGTGCCAAAACAATTAAGGCAAAATTTATATAATCTGAAATGCTCTTTTTCTCGTCTGAATCACTCTCAACGATAGAAAATATAGTAACAGCCAATACACCAAGGAGTATTCCGTTGAAGGCCATTAGGAAATTGCGGTCCAAGAATGGATTTTTCCCGACCCAAATTACCGTTATAAGATAGATAAACAATGTGATCAAGACAAGCGGACTAAAAATTTTAGATATGTATGGTGTAATATTTTTAGCAAGTTTAAGATTCAATGATACTAAGTATGCAGCCACTACAGCGAGAGCGGCAGCTCCAAATAAAACAACATTACTAAAATAGAACTCTCCTATATCCAAGTCAACAAAGCTAAATAATCGCATTGTGAGTAATGCTAGTATCATTCCGCTCACTGCCATGCTCGCGTAGAGAAGACCATATTCTAAATTAAATTTAATATACGCTAATCTTGTACTGCCTTTTGAATATTCATTTCCCGTAAACGCAAGTCCCAATAAGACCCATAACAATATAGGAAGATGTAAGTACGCAAGGATACTGCTGTCTTTATAATTTAATGGCAACATATTAAGATAAAATCCGGCAATTAAGAACAACGCTGCAAGGAAATAAATAATACTTTTTTTCGGAGTATTATTGTAAATAAAATAAGCAGCAATACAGGGAATTACACCAAAAGCCAAGTTAATTGGAGCAATTGCTTCCTGCTCAACAAAGTGGAAAATGATTCTAGTGCTTAGCCCTGCTAAAATAGCTAACATGCCCATGAATAAGAAACCTTTTTGAAACAGTGATATTTTTTCTTTACTTGCCGTCTCCTTGAAATGCAATCTTTCATACCAAGCAGCTAGCACCTGAGAATCAGGGTTTTCATCCCATGCTTGTGAGAATGACTTTTTAAAAGCTTTCGGGTCTTTTCTATACATTCTCTCCAACTCATGAGGGTTATCCATATTTTCAATAATCAAATTGAGATTGTTCATAGTTTTACCTCCTCTAATAAAAAACAGCGTTGTTACCTTTCTATAAAAAGCACCTCACTGATTTATCATGATATTGATTTTAATACAAAATTTATTGTTTTACAATAAATAATTATCAATTATAAAGATTTTTTTATTGTATATTTTATTTTAAATAAAAATAAATAGTACTACTTATTCAAAAAAATATCCTATAGAATAGACTTTTTTAAGTG
>NZ_BOQB01000381.1 GCF_018332475.1 Bacillus sanguinis
TGTACTTTCACTTCTTCTTTAGGCTTTACTACCTTTTGTGTTTTAGCCTCTTCCTTAGCTTTAACCGTTTTTTGCACTTTTGCTACTTGCTTCGTTTTCTCTTCAACTTTTTTTTCAACTGGTGCTGTACTTGATAGGAAAGAAACATTTGCATAAGCTGTTTTTCCTTTATACTCAAATTGTAGCCAACCGTCTTTTACTTGATGTTTTGATTCAATTACATCATCTTTTTTCAGTCTGCCAAGAATTTTTGATTCAGTGTTTGCTTCAGTACGTACATTTAGCAAATTCGCTGTTACATAATACACATCTTTTGTAAACTCCGCACTTACAAATACTTCTTTACCATTTAAATCAATTTTGGACCATCCTTCTTCCGTATGTATAACTTTTAACTTTTCTCCTTCTTTTACTTTTTTGACAACTTTTGATTCCGTAGTTGGCTTTTCACGTACATTGAGTACATCTGCTGTTACGATAGTTTCTGCAGTAGCAACTGTGGTAAAAGCACCCATCCCAAAAACTGTTGCTGTAGCTGCGCTAATTATTTTTTTCATATTAGCCTCCATGACATTTTTTTGACTTCTATTATATCAAATACTTCCATAAAATAAGGTATTTTCACAGAATATCAAAACTTTTGTAACAATATATTAATACTACTTAATATATTGTTGTTAGAAATATCCTTTTTATTCAAGAATATCAAATTTATACCTTTGCATTCTATACACAAAAAATCACCTCATCATATATAAAATGAGGTGAGCGAAGGGCTATTTGTTTAAGAATTTCTACAGTTATCTTTCTTGATTATCATAATATGTTTTATCTGCATATTTTTTATCATTTCCTTTTAAATACGCTAAGATTATTTTTGGATTTTTAACTAAAGTCCAATCTCCATATGTATCAAATCTTCTACACGAAGTTATCATTCCATTTTTTATTGTACCGAATTTCTTATTTTTTTGTTTTCCCCATTCTTTTAACCGTTTTGCAAAATCTGCATCTTCTGCCATAAGCATATTTTCATTAAATCCATTAATCGCCATAAAATCTTTTCTATAGCACCAAAAAATCCCGACAGATATAGCCCCATACTTAAAAAATAATGGAATTATAATTAACAATGCGGAAACAAATATTCCTAAAGATAGTCTTTCAAACTTACCAGTTACCCCACCGCCAATATATTTACCTGAAACTAAATTTTTGTCTACGTTAGACAAAAAAGACTCTGTCATTTGGGTATCAGCATCTATAGTAATGATTATTTCTCCGTTAGCTATTTCAGCTCCTGCATTTCTGATTTTAGATAAATTTTTATCGTCATTTTTTAATGTAATACAGTTATACTCCTTTGCGATTTCCTCTGTTTTATCTGTACAACGATTTAAAACCACTATGACTTCAGTTTGATTTTTATATGCTTCCGCTACCTTTGAAATGGAATCTAAACATTTTCCAATGTACTTTTCTTCATTATGCGCAGGGATTATAATAGAAAACTTTATATCTTTCTTTAAATCGTTTCCTAAAGAGTCATTCGTTTCTTTCATAACACACCCCTTTTTATAAAATGAAATTTCACTCTATATAACATATATTAATATTTATGAGGGTGTATTATAAAAACTAAAAATACCCTATTACTAATTTGATTAAAGTCACCTAGAATTCTTCTACCCAAACAAAATGAAATAATAGTTTTTATGCTATATAGTTGTCGCAAGTCCCGCTAAAAACAAACTTACGATTGCTAAAAATTTTGTGCCGACTATAGCCCCTCTTAAATGAAACTTATAATCTTTGTATCCCTTCATGCCTTCTGTACTAGGAATAACAACAAATCTTGGGGTAATCCAGCAAAAGATTAGCCAATCCAGTATAAACAAATCTACTAAATTAAAAATCATTAAAATACCAAAAGTATGTAAATAGGCATCAATATATAATAATTTTTCATGTTTATGTAGTATATATGTAGAAACGAAAGGAGTACCGAAAAGAATAGCATTATATGCAATGTTAAAATAAATCGTTTGCTTTTTTTCATGAATCGCTTTTGGAAAAACTACCTTTTGAATATCTTTCGGATACTCAGTTAACGAAAGACGAGGATTATAATATAAAGATCCTAAAATCATTATGGATAGTACAATAGACATACTGACACCAACGTACATCATTTGCTCAAATGAACTCATAAGCACCATTCACCCTTTTCTGTATTCGCTCCATAGTACACATACTTAATTACATATTGTATGTACGGCATCGATCAAAAATTAACAATTCACTTTATCAATCATTTTATAATTGAAATTATATTTTACTTATCATTTATCTTTCCTAAAGAACAATTAAAAATTAGTTTGAAGGAATATTATGCAAAAGTTATATTTTACTAAATTAGAATAAATGGATTTTTTTCAACTCGTATCAAATAAAGAAGTAATGGCGCAAATTACCGAACGCGCTATTCCGTTAGATGCAGCACAAAATGACGTTACAGGGCTGTTAAAGCGCAATGCAAACCATTAATTATTCGGCTCTTATAAAGTATAGGATTCTATTACAAATGAGTATATTAATTTTGGACATGTTACGGTAAACGAGGATAATGTTAGAGCAGCTGAAATTGATTATATGATTTTGCCAGAGCACTGGGGAAAAGATATGGATTGCCTGTGGAGATTTTGAGTACAATTATTTAACTATATAAAAAAGAAATGCTGCTTTTGAACTAAAAGTACATTTCTTTACATATTACGTCCTATTCCACCATCGAAAGTAAAACTTTCTCAAGCTCTTTTTTAGAAAGCATACTACCATTTATATAGATTTGATATGCATTTTCCCCTTCTTTTACAGGTAACACTATTTTCATAGCCCGTACATTCGATTCTTTATACTCACCGAATGTAACGTCATAGCCATTTAATTTATATTTATTTATATCTCCAGTAAAATTATGTCTTCTT
>NZ_BOQB01000382.1 GCF_018332475.1 Bacillus sanguinis
AATCAATATGATATTTTTTTGCTTCTTCCTGTACTTTTTGTTCATACACTTCTTGCGCTAACGTTTCTATCGCTTTTCCTTTTTGGGAAATACCTAACTTCTCTGCTTCCTCTCTTACTTTCGTTCCATAGATTTCTTCCTCAATGTCCTCCATTTCTTTTCCATTTGTCAAAATGCCTAATTTATCCGCTTCATCATTAATTTTAATCGTATTAATTTGATTAATTAAATTTACAATCGTTGTATTCTCTATAGATATGCCTAACTTTAACGCTTCTTGCTTTATTTTTGTTTCATAGATTTCTTCTGAAAGAGTTCCAACGTCTTTTCCTTCAACCGAAATTCCTAACTGTTCTGCTTCCCTTCCTACTTCCGTCTCATGGATTTCTTTTTCTAGCGTAATTTGTTCTTTCCCCGCTGTTTCAATCCCTAAATTCTCCGCCTTTTCTTCTGTATGCACAGCATGTATCTTTCCATTGTTTAATTGTTCTTTGCTGCGCTGCTTGTAATCTGTCTTTCCTTTTGATGTTTCAGAAGGAGAGGCACCCCCTAGTATACTTAAACTCATTACTCCAATAGTGAATACCGTCATCATTTTCTTTTTCAAAATTAATTCCTCCCTCTTACAACTTCTTTTCCATCATGCCCATAAATTTTTTAATACTATACATAATCGAAATAACATTCTGATTGATATAATCTGCTCAAATACCTTTTTATAATCGCTTCTTTATAGGGCGAACTTTCTGTATATAATACATGTTAAAAATAGTTTCTTAACTTTCCCTTAAAAAAAGACGACCTTGTAAAAACAAGATCGTCTTCTCACTTATATTCTTTGGTTTTTAGGAAGAATCACTTCAAAGCAAGTGCCCTCTCCCCATTGGCTCTCTACTGATATTTTTCCATAATGCTTTTCTACAATCCAGTTCGCGATTGAAAGGCCTAATCCCGCTCCTTCTGACGCACTTCTCGCTTTATCCCCTTGATAAAAACGATTAAATAGTTTTGGGATATCCTCATCTTTCACTCCTATCCCATCATCTTTCACTCGTATACGAATCGAACTGTTCGTTTGCATACAATCGATTTGAATATGCCCACCTTCATTCGTATACTTCATCGCATTATCTAACAATATGACCATCATTTGATGAATTCTCTCTCTATCACCTATAAATGATATGTCAGGTTCTACTCTCAATATCATCTCTTTTTCTTGATATGACGCAATTTCCTTATATGGATCTACTATTTCTTCTAACAATGTATCCATTTCAAATGTTTTCTTATCCACCTCAATTTGATTAGAATCCGAACGTGCTAACAATAATAAATTAGCTACAAGCTTAGATAACCGTCTACACTCCTTTGAAATCGTAGAAATATCCATCGCTTTTTCTTCTATTGTCGCAGATGGTGACTGAAATAATATATCTGTTTTGGATTGAATAACTGCAAGTGGTGTCCTTAATTCATGCGATGCGTCCGAAACGAATTGCTGCTGTTTTTCCCACGAATTTTGAATGGGTACGAGCGCTCTGCCGGCTAAGAAAAAGCCAATGCCTATTGCACATAAACTTCCTACACTACAACCAATAACAAGAATTAAAAATAAAGTATTTAACATTTCTTTTTCAGCTGTTATATCGCGTACAATTTGAACTATTTTTGTATCTTGTTGAAATGCAAACGTTCTAAAATATTGCCCTTGCACTTCTATATCTTGCAAAGTTCCTAATTTCTTTGGAGAAAACTTTTCCAAATTATCCTCAAAGATAAAACGGCGTTTGCCGTTTTCAATACCTATCTCCACTGTGTTTCCAAGCCAAGTTAACTCCATTATCCTTGGATCCCCAATCGGGGGATATCCTCTAATTTTTTTAGGTAGTTTTTTATCATCTGAATTCTTTCTATGCTGAACCGATTTCCCTATCGATTTATCTACTTCATTATAAATCCGCTTATATGTGTACGAATAAATGATACTGCCTAATACACCTATCAAGATAATAAATACTAATGAATTCAATATAGTCAATCGAATGCGTGTTTTCTGAAACATGCTTCCCTTTTTCATTGTTCTTTTAATATATATCCAATACCACGAACAGTTTGAATATCTTTCTGATAACCGAATGGTTCTAACTTTTTACGTAAATGATGTACGTATACTTCTACAATTGCTACTGTTGTATCTGAATCAAATCCCCAAACACGATCAAAAATTTGTTCACGCATTAAAATCTTTCCGCTATTTTGAACAAGGTACTCTAGAAGCTCATATTGTTTTAATGTTAACTTAATACCTTGTCCATCTACTTGAACATCTTTATCTTTTCCGAACAGTTCAATTCCTTTATAACGAATAGTCTGCTTTGTTGTTAGACTACCGCTTCGTCGTAACAAAGCGCGAATTCTCGCCTTTAATTCTGGAGCCTGAAACGGCTTAACGATATAGTCATCCCCACCAAAATCTAACCCTTTCACGCGATCTTCTAGAGAGTCTCTCGCTGTCAAAAATAGGACTGGTGTTTCAATCTTTTCATCACGTATTTTTTGAATCACTTCAAAACCGTCCATTTCTGGCATCATCACATCAAGTAAAATGGCATCATATATATTTTGTAACGCTAGAAATAATCCATCTTCTCCATTCAATGCTGTATCTACTTCAAATTCATCGCGTAATATTTGGACAATAGACTCTAATAACGAAGCATTATCTTCTACTACGAGTAAGCGCATATTCTCACCTTCCACCATATTGTTCAATTCTATTTATAATTACATTTTAACTTTTTTCCCGATATGAAATTGGGAAAATTTATTATACAAGCTCTTTCTTAAATTTAGCTTAAAAAATTTAAGGAAATAACTATTCGAACTTTTCTATCATGCCTTTCGAGAGGACTCCCACCTCTAAACGTAAGTGAAGGTGGTGAGGTGAATCGAAAGAAATATTTTATTTTCAAGAAAAAAAGGCAACATACGTTCTCTTTTTGCTATAATATCCTTAACAAGGAGGTGAATAAAATGGCAAAAGAAAATCCATCAAACTATAAAACTCTTCAAATCTGGATTAAAAAAGGGCATCGTATGTATTCTTATTTTCAAGAATGTTGTCATAACGCTAAGAACATGTACAACACCACAAACTTTTATATACGCCAGGTGTACACTGGATTAACACAAGAAAAAGAGTTGCAGCCTTTGCAAAAAGAAGTTCTGGATCATATTCATAAAAATATTGGTAAGATGAATGACACACAACGTCTTGCCTATCAGAAGAAATTGGAAAAAGAGAAAGTAAAGCCTAAAGAAGAACAGAAAGAGATTACATGTAATTTGTTTTCAGAACCTAATTTTGAAAAACCTTATGTAGATTACAACTTTCTAGATGCACTATTTAAGGCTATGATTCAAAATGATTATCGAGCTTTGCCTACGCAATGTAGCCAGTCAATCATGAAAGGTGTGTTCCAAAATTGGAAATCTTTTTTTGCTAGTTTAAAAGACTATAAAAAGAATCCAAACAAATATGCTGGAATGCCTAGGATTCCAAAGTATATTCGTTCTTTTGAAAAAGAGATTCTGTATACAAACCAAGATTGCATCATTAAAAACGATAGATTTTTAAAGTTTCCAAAGACGAAATTGCAATTAAATATTGGGAAATTAGGTTTCACTGAAGGTAAACTGAAACAAGTTCGTGTGATTCCAAAATACAATGAATATGTAGTGGAATTGGTAATTGATGTTCCTTCTGAACAACAAATGATTGAAGAGAATGCTCGTTATATGAGTATTGATTTAGGGATTGATAACCTTGCAACCATCGTAACAAACACAGGTATGAAACCTGTCCTTGTTAAGGGCAAACATGTCAAAAGCATAAATCAATATTACAACAAAATGAAGAGTCATTTTACAA
>NZ_BOQB01000383.1 GCF_018332475.1 Bacillus sanguinis
GTTCAGTTTTCAAAGAACTATTAAGTGGAGCCTAGCGGGATCGAACCGCTGACCTCCTGCGTGCAAGGCAGGCGCTCTCCCAGCTGAGCTAAGGCCCCATGTTTTAGGAATATCGGGAAGACAGGATTTGAACCTGCGACCCCCTGGTCCCAAACCAGGTGCTCTACCAAGCTGAGCCACTTCCCGTTAATAAAACGCGCCCGAGAGGAGTCGA
>NZ_BOQB01000384.1 GCF_018332475.1 Bacillus sanguinis
GCGACCCCCTGGTCCCAAACCAGGTGCTCTACCAAGCTGAGCCACTTCCCGAAAGAAAGCGCGCCCGAGAGGAGTCGAACCCCTAACCTCTTGATCCGTAGTCAAACGCTCTATCCAATTGAGCTACGGGCGCATATGGTGCCGAGGGCGGGGGTCGAACCCGCACGGTGGTCACCCACCGCAGGATTTTAAGTCCTGTGCGTCTGCCTGTTCCGCCACCCCGGCATGTCATATTGAAAATTGGAGCGGAAGACGGGATTCGAACCCGCGACCCCAACCTTGGCAAGGTTGTATTCTACCACTGAACTACTTCCGCAAGACATGT
>NZ_BOQB01000385.1 GCF_018332475.1 Bacillus sanguinis
TTGTTCATCCCCCACTGATTATGAGCCCTCACCAATCGGGCTTTTACGGGATAAACCACTGGACATTTAATTATGAAAAAGTACCAATAACAAAAAAAGTTAAAAATAATGATACATATCCAAGATACATAAAACGTTTATCGTGTGTTTTAAAATATAACGTAATACACAGTAAAGTGACCAGTAAAAAAACTGCTGTAGACACTATGAACATGAATGTTCCTCCTAAAAAGCTAATTTATTATTCTTTGTCAGTTAAGTATATCTAATTTTTCTAATATTAATGAAAGAATATTTCTTTGATCTACTACAATTGCAGCTTTTCCAGTAGAACCTGATCGCAACTTCTTTTTCCCTTTATTTTCAATTGTTCCTTCTACAACAAAGAATGTAGTATCTTTATTCTTGCTAATAATAGGATCATGATAGATTTGAACTACATTTCCATAATAAGTTTCCGTCGTTCCCACTTCAAAAGTATATTTAATTTTATCGCCCAATTTAATTTTATTAATCTCTTCTGAATTAATATATAATAATACCCTATTCGTATTTTCATCAGGTGATATTGATAATACCTCTTTATCTTGTTCAATCGTTTCCCCTACTTTAATACGATTCGGCATTTCAATTACACCATCTTTCGGTGCAATAATTACAGTTTGTTCATAACTCAAATTCATATTATTGATATCTTGTTGCAACAAAGACAATTGTTTTTTCTTTTCAGCAATCTCCTTCGAAATATCTGAGACTTTAGAAGTTCTAAGACTTTCAACAGAATCTTGGATATTAGACTCTTGAGTTCTTATATTCTCATTGATAACCTTTTTCTCCAATGCTATTTCCTGGGTCCTATTTTTTATTTGCTCTTGTTTTATTAAAATACTCTTTAGATTCCCCTCAATCTCAGAATCTAATTGATTAACCTTATTCATATTTGCTTCAGTTTCTTGATTAATATTTTCATCCTTAATAATCTTATTTTGTTTAAGAAGCCCCTCTTTTTCAATTTTCAAGATATTATTTTGATTTTTTATAGCTTCAATTTCAAATTCCAGATTATTTATAACCTCATCTTTTACATGATTTAGGCCTTGAAGGCGAAAGTTAAAATCAGCAATCTTATTTTTATTTTCATTATTTAATAAGTCTTTTTGCTTTAAATAGCTATCTAATTCATTTTTAATACTTCCTTCAACATCTACAGGCAATTTTGATTGGTTCTTTTCAATAACATCTTTAAGAATGTTTAAATCCTTAATTTCCGCATCCAATTTCTCTCTATTTTCTTCTAAGTGTTTTTTTTCCTGCTCTAACTGTTTATTAGTTATACCTATTAAAGGATCTCCCCTATGTACTTTTTCGCCTTGTTTAATCTTAATATCATTAATTTCTCCTGATACTTTTGGTTTAACAGCTACTGCAGCTGTAGAAGATTGGATAGTAGCAGACCCTTTAGTTGAGATATCTATTTTACTAAAATAAGACCAAATCAAAGCACTAACTATTATAGCTAGTACTAAATAGATAAATAGCTTAATAAATTTCGGGGGATTTTTCTCAAGCATTTCAACGCTATCAGTCAGCTCTGTTATGTCTCTTATTGTTTGTGACATTTATGTATACTCCTCTTATGCTCCTTTTTATCGGGTGATCTCTAATAATTCTTGTGGTAGCTGATTATTCCACAACACTCTATATAAACCATCTTTATTTATTAATTCTCCATGCTTGCCTTCCTCAACAATTTCTCCTTTGCTCATTACAAATATGTTATCACAATGCATAATTGTACTTAATCGATGAGCAATTGTTATGGTTGTTAGTTTACCTGCTCTATATTCCTTTAAGTTTTCAATTATTTTTCTCTCACTAGTCGAATCCAGATGACTTGTAGCCTCATCCAAAATAAGTACATCTGCTTCTTTTAATAGAGCACGGGCAATTGATAACCGTTGCCGTTGACCACCAGATACATTAGAAGCATTTTCTTCTAATAATGTGTCATATCGGAGTGGCAAGGAACTAATGAATTCATGGGCATCGGCCAATATACATGCCTCTATTATTTTGTCCATTGTTACCTCTCTGTTCAAACCAAATACCAAATTATCAAAAATACTACCACTAAAGAAAAAAGATTCCTGAGCAACATAAGCTATTTTATTTCTTAAACCTGTCCTATTCATATCTTTAATATGATAGTTATCATAATAAATGTTACCTTCGTTTACGTCATAATATCTCATTAATAATTTAGCAATTGTTGTTTTACCTGAACCACTTTCCCCTACAAACCCAACACTATATCCAATTGGGATTTCAAAACTTAAATTATTAAATATATTTTGCCTAGTTCCATATTTAAAAGTTATATTATCCAATCTAATTTTGTGATGAAAAGAAGTAGGTGAAAGTTTTTTATCTTCTTGATCATTTTTTTCTAAATCTAAATCTAAAATCTCAGTCAATCTTTTTGAAGCAACAAAAGCAGATTGTAATGTTGGCTGTAAATCTACTAGGTTTTTTATAGGATCTAAGAAATACACTAATAGTGCATTATATGCAACTAGCTGACCTATTGTCATTTCCCCGTTTAATATAGCAATAGCTCCAACCCATAAAATTACAACACCTCCTACTAATTCCACAATTGTTTTAATAGATTCTTGACTATTTGTAATTAAAAACCGTTTAAAGAATTTCTGCAAAAGACTTATCAATCTTTTTTCAGTTTGAAATTCTGCTTCTTTTTCAGCATTATAGGATTTTATTGTTGATATCCCATTTAGCGATTCTACAATATAAGAAGTTAATTCAGCATTACTTTCCATTTCTTGACGATTAATTTTTTCATAAGAGCTTTGAAACATCCAAATAATAAGGATGTATATAGGTACGTGTAATGCTGTAATGAAAAATAAAGTAGAACTTTGTGTATACAACAAAATAGAACCAGCTATTACCATAATCGTATCAATCATCACAGTTAAAGTTGTTGTCGCAAGTGCCTCCCTAATTTTAGCAGCATCTTGGAACCTCGAAATAATTTCACCAACTTTTCTTGTTTCAAAAAAGTTCATAGGTAAGGATAAAACATGTTTATAGTAACCAAACATTAACTTTATATCTAACCGACGACTCAAATATAAAATTAAATGCGACCTAAACAACTCTAAAAGAACTTTAAAAATGTATAATATGATGATCCCAATAGAAAGATATGTTAGCGTATGCTTTAAATTCTCAGTAACAATATTATCAATTACAATTTTGAAATAAAAAGCACCCAAAACTCCAAATATGGTTATTAAAATTGATGAAAGAAAAATAGGAATTAAGAGACTTTGTTGATTTTTTAAAAGAAACATAAATCTACTGAATGTATTTTTCTCTTCATCTCTTAATTGAAAAGATTCATTAGGTATTAAAAGAACTAAAACGCCTGTCCAAATCTCATTAAATTCCTTAATATCATATTTAATAATCCCTTCTCCAGGATCAGCAACAATCACTTTACCCTTTTTGGTGATTTCTAAAATAACAACATAATGTAATAACTTCCCATCAATTATGACATGCGCAATAGCAGGTAATGGAATCTCTTTTAAAGATTCTACATTTCCCCTTACTCCTTTGGCAGAAAAACCCAACTTTTCAGCCGCTTGAATTAAACCATAAACATTCGTTCCATTTCTATCAGTTCCAGCATATTCTCTGATTTTGGAGATAGGTATATGTAATCCATAATGTTTAGAAACAGTAGAAATGCATGCTGCACCACAATCTTTAATATCGTGTTGTCTCACCCAATGATATTTTTTAAATAAAGACATACTTATTTAAACAACCTCTCATATTTAACTTTTAAATGCATTCTCTCCCACATATGTTAATAAACACAGGAGTGTCAAACTTATTGCACTTAAAGATAACAATAAAATTTGTTAGCCTTTCAAAAATTCCATATCGAAAGGCTTTTTATAAAGAAGAAAAGATTGTACTATTAAGCGCATACAATCTTTTCCTCTTTATAAAAATGTTTATTTTTTCTTCTTTTTCTTTTTTGCTTGACTCTCTTCGTAAGCATCCCACAGTCCAGCACCAGCTCCAACAACTAGTAAGCCACCTGCTACTATTACAGGACCAAGTCCACCATTTGTATCGTACAACTCTTCTTCAGTTAGACTTTTGTACTTTTCTAAAGTAATCGTTTTCATTTTAAGCACTCCTTACTACCTCTTATTTGAAAATCTTTTTACCAACCCATTTTCCGCCTACATAACCTGCTCCAACAACTCCAGCTCCAGCTGTTATTGCACCAGCTACTTTTGTAAAACCAGCAACTCCAGCAATTGCTAAAGGAACCACTCCACCATCAATGTTTTTTAATTCCTCATTACTTAATACTGATAAATTAGGCATTTCTTTTTTTAATACTGAATTCATAATAATATCTCCTATTCTTAATTTAATTATATTACATTTAAGTAATATGGATTTCATATTAATACACCTTTTAATAAAAATCTACACTTTTTTGAAAAAATTCTTTTTTCTTGATTTAATTCCATTATTTTACTTTAGAATACAACAGAACCCACCCACTTACCTACAATGTAACCAATATAAATAAGCAGAGCTCCTGTTAAGATATAAAAACAAGATTTAAAATACATACTCCTTTCAATCGCATCACCAATTTGATGAAACATGTTTGACATAAAGAAAACACCACCTTTTTATAATTATTAGAGTAGAACACACAGCGATGTTATCAGAAAACAACTAATCAACACAATACTTATTGGAATAATTATATATAAAATAATAACAGCGTTCACAAAAATTTAAAATTTATGAAATGAATTACTCTATAGTTAATATTTAGAATTCAAAAGGTTTATTAGGTAAAAAACAAGTTATATTACAACTAATTATTTCTATTTAATAAATCCCCTAACCCTTATGATAACGCTTGAGCATATCTTTCTATAAAGTTGAGGAATAATAGGCTTATTAAATGATGTATCCTCTCACCAATATAATTTACATAACCTTAAAAAAATAAAAATTGTTATATAATGGAACTAAGCCGTAATCAATATGGTTTCCCCGTTATGAATAATGAGATAATTTATGTATCCCCTGTACTCGCTTTAACAAAAAAGAGAACTTGTAGTGATTTCTACAAGTTCTTTTTTCCTTTTTATGGAGCATCATTTTAAAAACTAAAAATAAAAGAACCTCAATAAATGAGGTTCAAAGAATCTACTATTTTAAATTACCTTCGTAAAAAGCAACTCCATTTTGAACATGTTTTAAATACCACGTAATCGTCCCGCCACAAACATTTTCATTAAAACTATTAGCATATACTCCATTTGAGTAATAAAGAGTTCTTTTGAATTTACCATTAGAATACTCATAAGGAATTGAGCATGCTGCTTGCTTCGGAGAACTCACAGCTTTTTGCGTATCAGCTGAAGCCGCTCCAATTCCTCCTGTTAATGCAATACCAGTTGCCAATAGCCCTACTACTAATTTCTTGAACATAATAAATCCCCCTTTAATAGTTTTTATAACTTACAACTTAAATGTATCACTTTTTTATTTTTTGTAAATATATTGAATATATAGAAATATTTATTTGATTTTTGGTAATATTAGGATTTTATTTTATCAAATGGACAATAGAGGAGTTTAGGAAAGTATGTAACAATGCATAATAAATCAATTAGATATTATGCTATACTCACAAAGAGCTGATACAAAATTTCTTTAGATTGGAAAACTAAAGTCTTATCTACCTAACAGGAAGGCGCCTAATGGCGTCTTTTCTTTATTTTCAAAAGGACCTGCTCCATTCGTTCTTTAAAACATAAGGTAAAGTGAACCCGTTAAAATCCATGGAATGAATCCTAGTTTTCCCCTCTTATCTAAAGGAGGCACTATTGTTATGGGATATGGTGGTAGTTGCGGCGAAGGCTGCGGTTTCGCTGGAGGATTCGCTTTACTAGTTGTATTATTTATTTTATTAATCATTATCGGATGTAGTTGTTTCTGCTAAAAACTATTAGAAAAGGTACCTATATATAGGTAC
>NZ_BOQB01000386.1 GCF_018332475.1 Bacillus sanguinis
AATAATAATTGGGGGATATTAGATTCAGTAAAGTTAACAATTGTTGAGAAACTTTTTTGTAGCATTCACTCAAAAGGAAGAGATAGAAACAAAGAGAATAACGTGTGTTAAGGAAGAAGGGGGACTAGTAATCTCTTAAGAATAGGGACAGGATCTTGTTTAAGTACAAAGATTATTTAGTATTAAGAGAGAAGATAAAAAATATTACAACGAGCACCTTCTTTCAAAAAAAAGTGGGGGGAGTAACATGCGATTGATGAGAAGATGTGTTGCCTTACTAATTGTATTTTTTATCATGGTTCCAATGATTAGCACAAATGTGCGAGCAGACGTTGTAAAAGAGCTTAAAACAGGCTTTCCAGATCAAGAAGTCTTTACACCTGGAGAATGGTTTTTAGGTCAAAAACCTGCTAATTATGATGAAAGTAAGCCTCCAATTCTCTTTGTGCAAGGAAGGAATGGGAATGCTGATAGTTGGTATGGAAAGACAGTGTATCACGATATAAATGATATGTATGACTATGCTTTGAAAGCAGGCTATCAAACAGTATTTATACAATTATATGATGCTGCTGGGAAAGGGTCAGCTAGTCAGTGGGATAACGGAAAATTGTTAGCACAAAAATTAGAAGAAATATATAATCATTTCGGTAAAAAAGTTAATATTGTAGCACATAGTAAAGGTGGTATCGATACACAAGCTGCATTAGTAGGATATGGGGCAAATCAATTTGTCGGAAATGTTATTACACTTGCGACGCCACATCATGGATCAAACTTAGCGGATTTATCATATAGTTGGTGGGCAGGATGGCTTGCTTCTATATTAGGTCAAAAAGATGATGGTACGTATTCATTACAAATGGGCGAAATGGCAAAATTTCGTTCAACGATTGATAATAATCCAGCAGCTAAATTAAACCGTTATTATACAGTTACTGGGACTAGCTGGGGACCAGTATTTTCTGCGTTATCTATGGGCGGGTTCTATTTGTCATCATACGGTTCAAATGATGGATTAGTAAATGAGTGGAGTGCTAAGTTGCCGTATGGAACTCATTTATTCACAGATTCTAGATTTGATCATGATAATATACGAAAAGGATCTGCTGTTTTCTCACGAATTGAACCATATTTACGTACAGCAAATGTACCAGTTCCAGCTGTAGTAGCATCCAGCACTAGTTCAAATGAAAATATAGAACAATTAAATACAACTTCAAATCAAAACATATTAGGAGGAGAATTGCCACAAAATCAGTGGATAGAGCAAACCGTTACAGTTGATAAAAAGGCAGAAGGAATCGTTTCTATATTAACAGCGTCTTCTGATGTAGAAGTACAAATGATATCTCCAAACGGAAAAATGTATACAAATAAGGATAGCGTTATAACTACTGGTGAAGGTGAATCTTTCTTTGGTGGTGCGACAATTAGAACATTTAAATTTGATAAAATGGATGTAGGAGAATGGAAAGTTAAAATGATGGCGAAGCAGTCGAAAGATGCATATTTAGTTGTAAGCGATTACAAGAGTGGCGCGCCATTTGTTCTTCAAATGCCTACAAAAGTTAAAGCGAATAAATCTGAGTATAAACTGAAAAAATCACCTGTAGCACCTGAAATGAAAGGGAATCTATCTATAACGGTAAGAGTCGTGAATAAAGAAGGGAAGTTAGTCTCTGAATATAATGAATTACAAAATGTTAATAACAATACATTTACGGGTGCTTTGAAGGACATAAAGCAACCAGGGGTATACAACATTACAATGGATATAAAAGGGATGAATAAAGAAGGACAACCATATAATCGTACAATCGTTAAGTCGGTTTATGTGGAGAAGTAAGAAGTTTTAATATAAAAAGAACCGAACTTTTGCAGTAGAAGAGTTCGGTTCTTTTTCATGTTTACTAGATTAACAGAAAAGCATTATTCAATAAAAAAGATGCTGAAATAGCATCTAAATGTGAAGATGATTATTAACTTAGTTTAATAACTGTTAATTCAACTGCATTGATACCATTATCACAAGTTGCAATACTTTGACGATTAAAACCACTATTATTTTTTAGTTGAAGAGTTGAATTAGCGGTAACTGTTACGATAGTTTCGCCTGTTAGTTGAAGGCATTCGTTATTTGATGAAGTATTCATTTGAAAAGCAAAGTCACCTTGACTATTAGCAAGTGGATTGTCATTTAGAAATATAGTCATGACTGGAATATGCGGAAACACAGGATTTACAGTAGTGTTAATCGTTGAAATGAAAGAAACTCTATAATCACCAGCTTGATTAAATTGTATAGTAGTAGGATTTAGTAAGAAAACTCCTCCTGCTATAGGGCCAACGTGATTAAACGGAAAAGGATCTCCAAAAGGGACAGTTATAAACTCTGTTTGCCAAAAAGTGCCGTATGCCGGACAGCTTTTTTTATGTGAATGGTCGCATGAACATTTTTTATATGAACTAG
>NZ_BOQB01000387.1 GCF_018332475.1 Bacillus sanguinis
TTTTTCTTTATTATTTTCCTGCATATTACATCCCCCAATTATTGTACTTACAAAGATAAAAAAGACAAAAAAGGTAAATTTTCGGATTTTAATTCTCATGTTTACCCTCCGTTAATGTTGTTCTATGATTTAGAATATACTAAATATACCGAGGAGGGAATATTTTGGATAGCAAAAATACACAAGAAGTGTTAGATTTAAGCTTTTATCGAATGGCTAAAGATGCGTATAAATCAGATAAAGAGTTAAGAAATGAAATTACAGTGAATAATGCGAATGATGATACTTTACAAACATGGAAGGTCCGTGAAACATTCCACGACAAACA
>NZ_BOQB01000388.1 GCF_018332475.1 Bacillus sanguinis
ATAAAGGAAAAGTATTTTATGGTAATGATTGTTGCGAAGTAAGAGCTTGTAGTCATATTAACATTTCTAAGTCCGAACTTACAGAATTCGTTAGACTTCTTCAAGCTCTTGGCCAAGCTATTCAAGCTGTCTTTCAAAACCCTTCTCAAAATAATATCGATAACTTAATCGCGGCCCTAAATAACTTACAAAAATTCCTCAATTGCTTAGATTTATCTCCAGCACAAAAACAAATTGGAAATTCTATTATTGCTAATCTATTAACTATTTTAAGAACAACACCTTTCTCATGCGGAGCATTGTACGTTGAGCTACAAAGCCTGCTCAATTATTTATTGTATATCGCTAAGTTATTCAAAGTAGATTGTTGTACAATCGACAAACTAGTTAAACTCATAATAGAAATCCAAACTATCCTAGTTCAATACGGATCAGGATGCCTTGGAGGAGGCGCAACAGGTGCTACTGGACCTCAAGGTGCTACGGGGCCTCAAGGACCAGCTGGCGCTCAAGGTGCTACTGGTGCTCAAGGACCGGCTGGCGCTCAAGGTGCTACTGGTGCTCAAGGACCTCAAGGTGCTCAAGG
>NZ_BOQB01000389.1 GCF_018332475.1 Bacillus sanguinis
CGGTTATCATATTATTAAAGTGACAGATAAAAAAGAATTGAAGCCATTTGATGAAGTGAAAGATAGCATTCGTAAAGACTTAGAACAGCAAAGAATACAAGATACGACAGGGAAATGGAAACAACAAGTAGTCAATGACTTATTGAAAGATGCTGATATTAAGGTGAATGATAAAGAATTTAAAAATACATTTGAATTTCTAGAAAAGAAATAATGACTGTAATTAGAAAAGGGAACCTATGTAGGTTCCCTTTTCTAGTTAGTGTGTGAGTTATAAATAGATAGTAAGACAATACAATATTACATA
>NZ_BOQB01000390.1 GCF_018332475.1 Bacillus sanguinis
GGGACAAAATGATGACTTTTGATGAATATGAAGTAGCGATAAAGAGTGAGTTTACTTTACAAGGTACGATTACAAGGCCCAAAGCTGAAGGGAAGTATGCGGCTGTTGTCATTATCGCGGGATCTGGAGAAATTGACCGTGATGGAACGATCGTACCGCTAAAGCTTGAGGCGAACATATATAAAGATTTAGCTCATGTAATGGCGAGACTTGGGGTAGTGACGCTCCGCTTTGATAAGCGCGGAGTAGGAAAGAGTGACGGAGAATTTCTGAAGACTGGAATGTGGGATTTAGTTAGTGATATAGAGTCTACGATTACGTATTTAAAAGAACAACCATTTGTTGATCCGGAAAATATCATTTTGGCTGGTCATAGTGAGGGGTGCATGTTGGCAACAGTAGTAAATGCAAGAACACCAGTTAATGGGCTCATCCTTCTTACAGGAGCTGCGGAATCATTAGAAGAAGCTACGAAAAGACAAAGAGAGATTGCTTATAAAGAATTAAAAGAGCAAAAGGGAATAAAGGGAAAACTAATGCGTCTTCTCAATGTGGAGAAACGTGGAGAAAAGCAGATGGAAAAAATAAAAGAGAAAATGATGAACACAGAAAAAGATACGATTAAAGTTGGTTTTAAACCGATGAATGCAAAATGGTTTAGAGAGCATTTTCAGCATGATATTTATAAAGATTTACAAAAAGTAACATGTCCAGTATTAGCTATTGCTGGTGATAAAGATATTCAGGCTGATCCTGAAAGAGCGAAGCGAATCGGTGATTATGTGAAGGGGGATTCTGAAGTACATGTAATAAAAAATATGGATCATAGTTTGAAAAGTTTTGAGGGGGATTTTAAAGCTTTAGAGTTTAAAAAGAATTACGAAGAAGGGGCGGGAAAGGCACTTCATCCAGAGCTGGAAGAAATAATTACGAATTGGATGAATACGCATTTTATCCTGCATCAAAATTAGATGAATATGATGAGTATGGAAGGGAGAGTAACTGCCTGGAAAAGAGGGATTGATGTGTGCTGAGCTTGGAGATACAAGTTCTTCTACATTAGTAATTTTTCGCATAATAATCCCTTCCATATTGTAGATTCTCTCATTAGTTTAACATCATTTTTGAGCTAATAAGGTCTTATTTAAGACTTTGGTAAAACATCCTATAAATAGTCCAGGCTATTTAATATTAGGAGGAAGCCAACTATACACATAATCCATGATAGAGCTGATCCTGTACTATTAGCAATTTTCATTCGAAGCTTCTCGAGAGGTTTTTGCATCCACCGACCAAATAGGAGATAGAAGAGAAACAGTACGAGAGAGGGCAATACCATAATAAAGTTGTATCCCGCTAAAATAGAAGACCATTCTATCCATGATAGATTAGAAGTAGTAAGTATGCCAATTACTGCAAAATAAGGAAATGCAGTACCCGCTTCAATTTTGGGGATACCTCAAAATTGGAGGGTGATGGGCAGAGAGATCATCATATGCCAATTAATTTAATAAAAGAAGGAATTTTATCTTTTTTGTCTAATTATATTTAGGTTTGCAAAAAGGATTCTACAACTTTGGAGGAATTATCATAGTAAAATATATTTCGATTCTTGGTTCAACAATATAAAAACTTCGGTGCCTTAGCATACAAAATTCACGTATTGTTCTTGCTATCCCAAGGTGAAATGGGAGGGAATGTTTTTGGGAAGGCTACTTGTAAAATTATTTTTAAAATCAATCCTATTTTTTTTCATATGCGGTATTATTGTTTATTCTATATTTCAGATTATGTTTGTCTGGAGTGTTTCGACAGGATTAGGAAGGGATGATATAGTTGGATTTTCTAATAATAAGTATGTAATTGGTCGTCCACCTGTTAGCTATAATTTATATAAAAAAGATAGTGGGGAAACTATATTAGATAATGTTATTGGTTATAAAAAAGGAAAAACGAAAAGCTATGTTCGGAATGAAATCGAATTTGTAGTGATAAATGAGATAAAGGGTAGCTATGAATTGTATAAAATAGAAAAGGCTTCAGAAAAGGATATAGAACGGCTGAAAGAAATGCAGAAATTAGAATGAAAGAGACTATTTGAAGGATAAAAATGCTGTTGGGTTGAAATAAAATTTAATAAAAGACTAACTACAGAATTTTTCATTTTTAACAAACTTAATTGGAATTTTACAAATGCACATATGTTATTGTTAAATCTAAAAAATGGTTTAGACTGATAACTGAGTTTTATTTCATGAAAAAAGTCAGCATAAAAATAAAGCATAATAAGGCGTACAAATTCCGTTTGTATCCAACAGAAGAACAAGCACATCTCATACGTAAAACGTTCGGATGTGTACGCTTTGTTTATAATAAAATGCTGGCTGAATGAAAAGAAGTAGAAACAGTTGTTGGGTTAGACTTTGCAATGGCTGAATTGTACGTGAGTAGCGAAGGTGAGAAATCCAATTATCCTCGCTTTTATCGTCAGAAGTTAGACAGATTAGCAAAAGCATAACGAGTATTAGCAAGGCGCGTAAAAGATTCAGCTCGCTGGAAGAAATAATTGTGAAGTGGATAGAGGCGCATTTTATCTCGTAATACGAGGGGAAAAAGACTTCCAGCTCGATATAAGGCGGAAGCAAGAAAGCTTAATTGTTTGTAAAAGCTCGGTTGTTGTAGGTGGATGTAGTTTAGTATTTAGATTATAAGTTTTTTACGGTTTTTTATATTTAAAAATGGGGAATACGATCGATTAACTAATTAAAAACGAACATTAAAAACACTTTTAATAAAAATGTTCATATTTAGGTTGCGTGCGTACTAAAAGTTTGATATATTACCAATATAATAATTTTACACATCATCACTCGTATATACTCGGTAATATGGTCCGAGCGTTTCTACCTAGTTCCCAATGAAAGAACTGGACTACGGGTTAAAGTGTTCGGCCGTGCTGTTTCATGAGCGCTATCGATCTATAATTTTGCATTTGTTTAACCTTATGCTTAATTAACTTTGACTATCGTAGTTCTAGAAAGTAGAGATTCTTCTACAATTTCTAGAACTTTTTTGTTTGGACCAAAAGTATCGAGTATAGAAAACAACAAGAGAAAGAGGAGATTATTTATGAAGAAGAATACGTTGAAAAAATGTGCTGCCCTAGTAACTACTGTTGCCTTGTCATTCTCGATACTTGCGGGATGTAATGCGAGTCCGAAACAAGTTGAGGCAAAAAGCAATCAAAAACCAATCCTAATTCAAGGGCCAATGCCGATAGAAGCAGAAAAGTTTGCGAAAAGGCTAAAAAATGTGAAAGAAGAAAAGTCTGGAACTTTCGTATTTTATAAAGGAACTGTCGACAATTATCCTGTAATCGTTGTGAAAACAGGTAAAGGAATGGAAAATACAGCAGCTGCTACAGCGGTGGCTATTGAAAAATATAAGCCTATAGCAATTATTAACCAAGGAACATCAGGTGGACATGATCCAAATTTAAATGTATTTGATATTGTGTTAGGAAAACAAGTTGCCAATATAGGTTCATTAAAAACAACAAATATGGATGAGAATCAAGGGATTGAACCGACAAAATGGATTTCTATGGACTTAATGGCTTCTGAAGGAAGTGCAGGAGAAGATCCAAATGCTGAGAAAATCCGATACTACGAGGGAGATAAGGATTTACTTGCAGCAGCTAATGCGGTAAAAGATAAATATACAAAAGGTAAAGTGGTTGAAGGAATTATAGGTTCAGCAGATCTTTGGAATAATGAAGTGGATAGAATTAAGTGGTTCCATACAAAATACGGTACATCTGTAGAAGAAATGGAAGGTGCTGCAGCAGCGCAAATCGCAAAAGCGTATGACGTACCATTTTTAGGAATTCGAGTGTTATCTAACAATAAAACAAACGGCGGAAAATATAATCCAAATACAGCGGCGGCAAATCAAGAATATGTATATGAAGTAGTTAAAAAGTATATAGATTCAATGCAAAGTAAATAGTAGTAGTTCAGTCCCAATATAAAAATGTTATCATTACTGCACAACGTGTTGTGAACTCAGAATTGACACAGTTTCTTTCATTAAAATAGGTTGGTGCCTACATGGTATCCAATCTATTTTTGTACTTATACTTCAGAGGAAGAAGGGTTTTACACAAAAAATAAAGACAGTGATAGAAAAAGGAAAAGTCGATTTATCAAATATGCAT
>NZ_BOQB01000391.1 GCF_018332475.1 Bacillus sanguinis
CGTTGTTCCCTTGCTGATTTCCATTACTCCCTTGTTGAGATTCTCTACCGTTATTCTCCTGCTGATTTCCTCTATTTTCTTGCTGAGATCCTCTACCATTATTTTCTTTTATTTGCCTAGATGGCTGTTCCTCTGGTTTCTTTTGTTCTTTATGCTCTGGTTTCTCATATTTTTTTTCTTTTACAGGAGACAAATCTGATGATGCATCAGAAGCTGACTCCTGCTGCGATTGCACCTCTTCTTCGTTTTCCACCGGATTAGACGACGTGGCAGGTGGAGTAAGCGATTTGTTCTTCTCATTCTCTTGCTTTATATAGACTCCTGTGCCAATTCCAGCTTTTCTAGCATCCTCTCGTACTTGCATCGTGCTACTTTGATATTCGACTGTAATATGTTTTAGCTCATATTCTTTCTTTAATTCTTTCATTTCCTTTACCAACTGTGGTTCTAGCAACTTGTCCTTTGCAACAGCCGTTAGCATAACTTGCTTATCATTCGTTAAATACTTATCCTCTTGACTTTGCTTTATAATCGTACGTATTACGTCTTGCAATTGTTTATTTTCCCATTGCTTCAATTCTTTTAAAATACGCCTTCCATCATCATTACAAGCTTGCAAATCTATAACGCGAAGATCCTTCGTTACGCTCACCTCTAAACTTGGATTTATATCAACTGAGACGTAAGCAAATACTTTTTCTTCCGGTTGGTTGTAGAAAAATAACAGCGCACATAGAAAACAAGCAACAAGTAATGATGCCGGCTTTAAGAAATAAGGGATTGAAAAACGTGATGCTTTTTGTTCTTGTTCTTCAAACGAGATTTCCTCTCCAATCATGCAAGAATCCCCTTTTCTTTTACACGTAATAAACTCTCCATTTGGTGTTAAAACAACTACACTATGTTTTTTTATATCCATCACAATTCCTTTATTCATCATGCTTCCCTCCCCTTATATAATCAAGAATGTATGTATAGTTGTTTGCGAAGATAATACACATTGCAATGATATATTTTCTATGCCGCTCCAACGTTTTACGACTTACCCTAACACGCGGTTCAATATGTTTAAGCGGTAACTTTTTCTTTCGGAACAGCTCCTCCATCATTTCCTCTTCTTTTATAATCATCTTTACAATTTCTATTAAGTGCTCACGCGTGTCACGATGCTTAGGAGATTCTTTAGCAAGCTCTGAAAATGTGATTTTAAACTCAGCTAACACACTTTGAAAATGAAGAATTTCTTCCTTACGATTACTATTGTCCATCTCTTTCATATACTCTGTAAGCGATACTTGCATTTCTAACATTTCCTCTTGCTCATCTTCTTTTAAAAAGACACGGTTATGCTTAGACTCCTTGCGTATATAGTCAATTACATCTCTTTTTATAAGAAGATCAGCAAACGCTAGAAAAGATTTTCCTTTTTTATACGAATACTGTTCAATTGCTTCGTTAAACGCAAACAATCCAATACTATATTCATCATCCTGTTCTGTAATATATCGGCGGCAGACAGACGATATTGATTTTCTAATAAAAGGCTGATACTGAACGATAAAGGCTTCCTTATCTTCTCCATTGTTTTGTATGTTACATACGATATCTTCTATTTTCGGTTTTCTTAAGATCTTCATTACTAAACTCAACACTGGTAATCTCTCAGCCTCCTTCTGCTTTAAATAGAAAAATGGTCACTAAACAAGTGACCATTTAACCACATTTTGTTAGTACTTTTCTTTGGTCTTGTCTTCTTGCTGTTACTTATATTTTTTCGAGACTAACTTCTTTCACTGTTTTCCTAATGATCTTGCTTTTCTCTCGGCACTATAGTTCAGCTTATATTTTAATGTACTTTCTTATTTTCTTCCGCTTGTTTTGCTTGCTCTGTTTCTATTTTATCTCCAATCCTTGAATAACTCTTCTCTATATAATTGGTAATTTCACCCTTTTATTTCGGATGCCCCACTTAATCTAGTAATTTTATTAACACTTCAATATTCTTTCAGAGTCAGTTTTCTTCTATTTATTTTCTTCACTATACATATTCGGAGGAATACAAAGTTTTATGGGGGTCAAAAAATATTTTTATAAAAAAATAGATTTTTATTTCAAAAATAAAAACCATTGATTTGAAAAAGGATTAATCAAATTGATGGTTTTCTTATCATATCTATTAAATTAAGTTGGGCTCTCATTATGTATAAGAAAATCTGCTGATTTTCTCTATCGTTATCTTTCTTGATTATCATAATATGTC
>NZ_BOQB01000392.1 GCF_018332475.1 Bacillus sanguinis
GTTTTGCAACTATAAGTTCGACAATAGGGTAAATAAAGAAAGAAGAGCAAAGAGCAATAAAAAGTGGAAGATTCTTTATTTCATCGAGTAATAGGAATGTAAATCCTTCTGATAATATTAAAATAAAAAACATAAGGCATATTAGTACAAAATAAGCAACTTTAAAACTTTTATATTGAATTTGCTGTCCCATTTCATCTTGGCTTTCTTCCGACACTCCGTTTGGATCTCCCCAAGTAATTTGATTAATTAAATTACCAAGTATTAACGAAAAAGCGAATATTGTTCCGCCTAAAATTGAACCTTCCGTTATATATTTATACGCACCATGTAAGAGGATTCCGAGTAATGATATAACGATAATTATGAAAATGATTTTTTTATGATTCAATTTAGAAATGACACCTCCTATAATGTAAAAAACTCTTTACATAAATAGTATAAAATTGGGGAAGTTTTATGTCAAATACTTTTTACACAATAAAGAAATAATATGATACTTTGTTTTTGTCCTTTATAAAAAATTGCATTACATTTGAATGTAAAAGAATGGGCTCGCATATATTTGGAAGGGATGTCAGATTAATTTAGGGGGTAGTTATGTCTATTCTATTAAAAGCTGGTGCTGATGCAGGAAATAACGGTTTGAAGTTAATGGTGAAAGGGCAAGACCCTATTTTTATTCCGAGTATATATTCTTTATATATAGGAGAGCCTACGGGATTGTTAGATGAGGGAGATGTTTCATTATCTGAATTAGAAAATCACATTGACGTGACCATTAGTTCTCCATCGCTAATGTTAAATAATGTGCGGTATATTGTTGGAGAAAAAGTCATTCAAGATCAATTAAAAGGTACTGAGGTTGAGAAGAAATCAAATAAGTCAACTGATGAGTTAATGGTTATTACAATTCTATCTGGTTTAGCGGTAAGTGCTATGCGTCAAAGCCCAACTTCTAGTCATATTAATATTCGTTATGATTTATCTGTTGCTCTTCCGATGCAGCTTATTACACAAGAGATAGCTGCGGAAAATGCGAAACGTTATATGGGGAATCATAAGGTTGTGTTCCATTATCCAAACGGACGTGATGTGACAATTAATATTTCAATCGAATATTGTAAATGCCTACCTGAGGGCGCTTCTGGGACGTGGGGCATTGTATATGATGAAGAAGGAAATGTTGTGAAACATAAAATAGAATGTGAACAAAATCAAGTTTCAGAAATTGATTTTGTTGATAAAACACTATTATCTTTTGATATTGGTGCGGGGACGACAGAAGAAGTAGTTTCACTAGGCGTCAACTTTAGGCCACAACTAAGTAAGGGCCTATCATATGGTGTAAAAGAAACGTTGTTACAAATTATTACGAGATGGAACCGGAAGTATCCAACAAAAACGATTGATAGCATTACAGAGTTTAACCAAATTTATTTACATGAAAAGCACCCAAGAAATGCGTTATTAGTTGAAGAATCACAACCAGCATTATTAGGTTTAGCAGCGCGTGTCGCAACGGATATCATAAATAAAATTGATGATATGAAAGACGATCCATACGTATTTATTTATGGCGGGGGCGCAGTAATTATTAAAAACAGTTTGAAAATGATTTTAAAGCAAAAAGGACGACTAACAAATGTAATCTTTGTAGATAATCCGTTATTTACAAATGCACGCGGATTATTAGTATACACTTGTTCACCAAAATATAGAGAGCATAAGCAAAAAGAGTTAGGGTTTACAAACTTAACGATAAGTTAGTTGGTGGAAGCATGCGATCTAGGCGATATAAACGTGGTGATCGAGTGAAAATCAATATTCATAAGTCAATATCACCTGAAATGCTTGCATGGCTAAATAAACAATCCAACCCAACGAATTTCTTTTTCTTTGCAGCGCAGCAACTTTTTAAACAAGTAGGAGATATTGATGTGTCAAAAGCTATACCAAGTAGTCATGTTTTCTCATTATACGTAGAGCCATCTTCCATATTAAAGGTTGAAGTAAACCCTTTTAAAAACGTACCACTAGAAGCTAATAAATCCACTGAAAATATAAAAAAAAAATCATGGGAATCTGTTGATCAATTAGATTGTCCGTTTTTTTAAACATAGAAAAATATAAGTATTGCCCATCGCTATACATACGGATACAGTGATGGGCTTTTTTACATGTAACGAATAGAGGGGGCACAAATTGTGGTGTGCCCCCTTCTATTCATTATTTATCTATATTTTAGATGTATGATCAGTAACAGCCTGGATTATGTCTTCCCAGTCATCTGGATGAATTTCATGTCCAGCACCTTCAAGGGTTAATAGAACAGAGTTAGGAATTTCATCAATTAGTGCGAGACCATGTTCGAAAGGAAGTGCAGTATCGTCTGTTCCATGAATAACTAATGTAGGTGCCTGTATGGAGTGAAGCACACCTTCATATGCATCATCTCCTTGAAGTAAAGCGTGATTAAACATGCTTAATAAATTGTTAGCTCGTTCAATTTCTTGTATTACTTGTTTATTGACTTTTTTTTCATCAAATGTTCGTTTGGACCCGCATAATAGGCGGGATCCGGAAACTAAATATTCTGCTACAACTTTATCATTTGTCCAATCTAAATGTGTGCCATTTGCGTGATGTGTTAAAATTCTTTCATCCATCGGAGGTAAATCGCGCGTGTTATCGTTTGAGCCTATAATACTTGTAGCTAGTAATGTTAACGATAAAATTCTTTCAGGATGTTTTACAGCAGCAATTTGAGCGATCATACCACCTAAAGACATACCAAATAGATGTGCTTGATCAATATGATAAGCATCAAGTACCCCAATCGCATCTTCTGCCATATCTGTCACTGTATAATTGGAAGTTCCAGGCTCGTATGCAACAGAGCGTCCCACATCACGGTTATCAAAACGAATAACAAATTTCCCCGTGTTAGCCAACTGTTCACAAAATTCTTCATCCCAATAAACCATTGAACACGTAGCACCCATAATTAATAAAATAGCTGGGTCTTTAGGATTCCCAAAGCTTTCTGTACATATATCAATCCCGTTTATTTTAAATATCTTTTCAGTCATAAAATTATCCCCATTTCTTTTGAATGTAATTAAAAATATAGTTTTGAATAA
>NZ_BOQB01000393.1 GCF_018332475.1 Bacillus sanguinis
TAGGAAAAGAAACGGGATTATACGTTAGAGATGGTTATGGGATAGGTGGTACCATTAATATTGGAGATTAAGAGAGGAGCATATTAATATGCAACCATTTAAGGTTGGAAAATACATATAGATTTTAAAAATACGAAAGGGGAAACAAAATGGGAAAGATAATGAGAACCCTTGTAATCATAGGTATACTTATCCCTCCGGTACTACTGTGGAGTGCACCTGATGTTCCTTTAAATGATAAACTGCTGTTTATAGGGTTACAACTAACTGTAGGATTCACCACAGTGGTAGTGTTAGAGATTATGTTTAAAAATCGAAAAAAGAAGAAGGCAAAATAGAGATAGATTGTATGGAATCACAGCTGAAAATATGCAACATGTATAACTAATAGTTTTAATTGGGGGGTGACCTACCAGTTGCCTCTTTTAACGTTATAGTTATAGTTTTAATTTTATCTGAAAAAGAAAAAGGAGCAACGATATGCTTAAGCAAGGTAAATTTATGATTATTATTGGCACAATGGTACTTGTTATTGCAGGGTGGTTTTTCCCATTTAATTTATGGCAGAAACTATTTTTCAGTATTGGTATGATTAGTATTGGGATGTTGGCATATGGAAGTTCAGTATTATTTAATCGTTTAGCTAAAAAAATTACAAATAGAGGTGAATAAACACCTAGGAATTTTGTATTGATTGAGAAATGTTAATAATAAATTTTTCATAAGAGTTGGAGAGAGCTGTACTTTAATAAGTAAGTAGCGAACATCATCTTATGGTTTTGAAATTAAAGGATATTTTTTGAAAGTGAAGTGTTACATATTACCGCTAGTGATAAGTATGTGAATGTGTGTTAATTTAATGAAAAAAGCCGCCTATTACAGGCGGTCATTTTGTAATATATGTAATATTATTTACTGATTATTTTTTCGCTTATTAATTTTGTATGCTCATTTAAATAAATATCTATTAGATTTCTTAATGTAATAGTTTCTATTTCAAGAGGGATTTCGATTTCATCTTCATCATACTTATTAAATATAACTGTTGTATCTCTTCGAACATCTGCCCCAAAAATATTTGCACTTATTTTTTTGTGATGACTTTTTTTGTTTAAAACTTTATCTACAGTTTCAGCTATCCAATCACCGAATGTGGATACCTCCACATTTAAAAAAGCTTCTAAAGTATCGAATTCTTTTTGTAGTCTAATAACTAAGCTACCTGTACTAAGTAATTCGAATTTGTAATCCATATTATTTTCTCCTTCAAAAAATTAATTTTATCGATACATCGTCCACATTCCAATGTCTTTAAAACCTAATCGTTTATAAATTCGTCCAGCAGTTGGATTGTTATAAAATAAGCCATCCGTTTGGACAGCTCATTTAGTCGGGTAAGCGGG
>NZ_BOQB01000394.1 GCF_018332475.1 Bacillus sanguinis
GACTACGAGTAACGCTTTGAGTTGCGATTTAGGTGTAGACAGATTATTAAGTTGCATAACAAATACAGGTGATGCATTTTTAATTGATGGGGACTATTTTGAATTATTTAGTTGTTGGGTTGGTGATGAAGATAAGGAACGAGTGGGAGAATTAAAAATAAATCATTTTAATATAGATAAGATTTGTATTCCGGAAAGAACTCTTGTTAGGATAGAAAAGTAAAGGAATATACGTTATTAGAAAAAAGCGACTTCACTTTGTATGAAGTCGCTTTTTTGTTGATATGTGAACGTCCTATTAAATAAGGAGTGAAAAGCTCATTTGATGAAGAAAAAATAAATGATGGATAAAAATATAATTTAAATCATTTAAAAAGAACGTAGGTTCGTGTATAATTAGAACTAATGTTCTTGCAGGTGCAGATAATATACGAGTAAGAAATAAAGTGAAACTTTAATTAGTAGGATGTTCATCGTCCGCTAATTATTAGCTTTCACCAATTAAGCGTTTACGGGCAGTTGATTTTCGTCTTACCTTCCTCTCATATGCCCGAATATTGAGGAGGGAGGCATAATGCTTGTTAATGCGAGATAAATATGAACCTAACAATTATTGAGAAATATTATGTTTGAAATTGAATAGATAAATGATCAAGGAGATAAAGAAATGAATGATGTAAAGGTGCAGAAAGTAGAAAGAGAATGGGTTCCATTTACAGTAATGTCGGAACAATTGTTAAGTATGCGAAAGGTTGTTGGAGAGAAGTTTAAAGTACAAAAACCGCTTGTAACAAACGAAGCAAAAGAGAGAGTTTCTGATAAATTATTAACGTCATTATTGTCTGAGAAAGAAATATTGGTGACATATTTTGAAGATGGATACATACTTACAAGCTATATGACAGTTGTGCATATAAACCCGCTAAAGCGCATTGTAATATGTACTGACGCATTTTATAAAACTTACGTATTTAATACATCGGATATTATTGAAATAATGTAAAGGAAGCTAAAATTTTAATTTTTTCTTCCTTTACGTTATGTTAGATGAGGGATATAAAAAATGAAACGAAAAAGCAGCTAGCTTCATACTAGCTGCTTAGCCCCAGGGAAAGGGAGAAAAAGATAGGGTACTCCAAAAATCAACAATAGCTGTGTAACAGCCTGATTATAGTATAGACAAATTTAAAATTCCTAAACAGAACGATGAAAAAATAGGATTAGGCTGTACCAACTTGGTTTTGATCTGCAAGGTCAGAATCAAACGTATTAGTCGCGCTCACGCCATTAAAAGTATTAACAACAAAACCAACGTTTGAAGCACCAGATCCATTATAAGCCTTCGTATTTTCCTTCGGAGAAACGTTGTAGAAATCACCTAAGTTAAATGAACCGTTACTATTTTGTACAACTAAATTCCCTACAACTGAGGGCATGGTTTTCACCCGCTTTACAATCATTTGTTAATACTACTATATGGTCTTATAGTCCAAATGGTTCATGTAACAAAAATTGTGGAATAGTAAAACGTTTGAAGTGTAGCTTAATCCTACAATAAAAGTATGTTAAAATTAATGTAAGGTCGATTAATTTTTTGAAAAATTGTATAATTGATATATGCGAAATAAAAGGAGGCAAAATGTAATGAATAATGTTATAAAAAAAGTAGATTTAACAGATGCAAAATCAAGTAATCTTGTTGCGCTTATTTATAGCAATGAAGTTATTTTGGTTGAAGAAGCATTTTGTCCAAATGAAATAAAATTAAAGTTTAATGAAATTGCAATTTTATCGGCTATTAAAACAGCAAATATAATGAAAGTATCCATCAGAAAAGAACTGGAAGCAATTTTTCATGACACTGGTGTTTTATTTGTGAAGCATAGTGTTGAGTATGGTAACAGTCAGTCTATCACTATGCATTTTGAGCAATTTAAAAAGTTGCAACATGAGATTGAGAATTTATATAAAAGTATGTAATAAGAATAAATGAAGATTTTTTCATAGAGGTGAACAGTTCTATGTTGAAAGTTTTTTAGATGAATCTCACTGTAAACGTAAGTATAAATTAATTGAGATGCAGGATAATGAAGATTATAAAACTGCTAAGCTAGGTGTAGCTTATGTGTATCGGTGTAAGAAATGCGGGAAAGAGAAGCTGAAATTTAAAAGTAATAACGAAATAAATAATGATTTTCTTGATACATAAAAAAGAGTAACCGTTATCGTTACTCTTTTTACTTATATAAAAACTCCTACTAAAGTATGAAATGAGTTGATACTTTAGTAATTGGCTGAATAAAAAAGAAGATAATAAAATATTGTAAAGGAGGAGAGAGGCTTGAAACGAAATAACAGTGGGAAAAGTGTAATTATTACAGGAGTGACGCAAGGGTTAGGTCGTGCAATGGTTGATCGATTTCATGAATTGGGATGGAATATATATGGCTGTGGACGTTCAAAAGATAAAATTGAAGAATTGAAAAAATATTATGGTAATACACATGATTTTCAAATAATTGATGTTTCAGATTCTCAGCAAGTAAGCGATTGGGCGAATTATATACTTCATAGAAATAGAGCACCTGATTTGTTAATAAATAATGCATCGATTGTTAATAAAAATGCGCCACTGTGGAAAGTAACCGCTCAAGAATTTGAAAATATAATGAATGTAAACGTAAGTGGTGTAGTAAATGTAATTAGGGCATTTGTCCCAGCGATGGTAGCTAGGAAAGAAGGAATGATTATTAATATGAGTTCTAGTTGGGGCCGAGAGGGGGAAGCTGAGCTGGCGCCATATTGTGCCTCAAAGTTTGCAATTGAAGGTATCACGAAATCTATGGCACTTGAACTTCCCTATGGTATGGCTGTTGTTGCTTTAGATCCAGGCGGAAGTATTAGTACCCCAATGCTGTATTCATGTGCACCACAGTATGTAAATGAATCACCCACACCTGAAATGTGGTCACGTAATGCAATTAAATATATATTAAATATAACAATTGATAAAAATGGAGCTTCATTGACATGCCCAGAATGCATGTGAATATTTATTAAATTGGCATATTTTAAGTGATACATGCTTTGTCTAAAAAGGTACCTTAAAGGTGCTTTTTTGTATGATTAACACATTTTAGAATGCACAAAATTACACATAGAAAATAAATATGAGATAAAGGATGCCATTTGTATATGTCGAAAGCGCTAGAGAATTTCTAAATAGGTGATAAGAATGAATCCAAGTAGTTTAAAAGTGACAGGATCATGGTTTCAAGTAGGAGGAAATCTTACAGCGGCTATTGGGACGACAAGAGGATTTAGTGGAGAAGAGAAAGTTGAATCGGATCTTGTAATTGTAGGAAGCTCATTACAAGCTCTCGGGTATATATTACAAATTATAGCGAGTAATGATATCGAAGATGAAGATGAAAGAGAAAATCAAAATATGTGTTTGGAGAATAAAAGTGAAATGCTAGATAAAATGGGCATTGAGTTATTAGCATTGGGGAATATATCAAATGTAATAGGAACATATTTTAATATAAATGAACAATTGAAAGAGAATGATTATCTCATAATTGTCGGGAACAGTTTACAATCAATTGGAGCTTTTTTAGGAGTAGAAGCAGCTTTGTTTCAGATGAAAACTTTGCAGAGAATTATTATATTAGGTAATTCTCTGCAAAGTTTAGGTGCTGGACTTCAAGCGTATCAAGGTATTATTAATATATCAAATAATGAAACAGAAAAGGCAGACAGTACGGTTGATAAGAAAAATGAGAGAATAATAGCACTCATTGGTGTTTGGATACAAGCGATAGGAACTGCTATTTCTGCGATTGGATTAACTATAATAGAGAAAGAAGAAAAGTTAGAAAAAATAAAAATATGAAAATACACATTTGATAAAGGAAGGGGAATTTCAATTTTACATACGTGGTAAGATTGAAGTAGTAGGTTTTTAGGCATTTGAATAGAATATATAAGAGTAGAAAAGTTTTTCGTGCTTAATTGGAATGTGTGATATATAAAAATAATTGGTTTTGTGAGCGTTTGAAAAGAAGAGAGATAAAAAATACAAAACAAGGAGTTTTCCAGAGATGATGTATTTATTGGCAATTCTACTACCACCTGTAGCCGTATTATTTTGCGGAAAACCATTTCAAGCAATCATTAACTTCATATTAACATTAATATTTTGGGTTCCAGGAGTTATACATGCGATATTAGTTGTACATGATAAAAAAGCAGACCGGAGATTAAAAAAACAAATTCAAGCGTATGATCAAATGAATAAGAGGGATAGAAGATAGCTAAGTCGTGAAATGGTTTTAAAAAGAAAGGGGGGTTACCTCCTTTCTTTTTTTCATAATATTTAAGTTTAAATTTTAGTATAGCGGTAAG
>NZ_BOQB01000395.1 GCF_018332475.1 Bacillus sanguinis
GTAGGACGTCGCAAAGCAAAAACCTAAGTCGATTCGACTTAGGTTTTTTTGTGTTTATTTTTATATACCAAATAACATAATCCGTAAATTTAGTAATCCTAAAATGTTAGTTTAAGGTAAGAATTACCTTTTTGTATAATTAAGTTGTAGAATGACTAAAAATATATGAAAACGTTATGTGGAAAATAACAATTCAGTTGTTTGTTACATAATGTTTTTTCATTTTTAAAGGATTTCGCATAAGAAAAAATCTATAATTAAGATGGTTAACATATATTTTTGATGGGTGTGGGGGATTATGAAAGAAATATGCATGTTATTAGTGGCTGTTATATTATGGGGGGCGGCCATTGCACCAACAAAGTGGGCGCTAGAATCTATTCAGCCATTTACTTTATTATTTATTCGCCTTTTATTCGCTGGTGGGATTTGCTTGCTATTCTCATTTAAACAATTAAAAAGATCAGTTGAACATAAACAAGTCCCGTGGAAAAGAATGAGTTTACTATCTTTTACTGGTGTAGCTGGGTACTTTATGTTCACATCTTACGGTATTTCTTTAACAAGCGGATTGCATGTTAGTATTATTGATGCTGCTTTACCTTTAGTTACAATTCTGTTTTCTGCGTTCTTTTTGAAAGAAAAAATTCAGCTTAATTATTGGATCGGTATTGCATTGGGGGTTGTCGGAGTACTTCTTATTACTATTCCATCTAGTAACGTCAATCAGGAAGTATCTTTAATAGGAGATATCCTTATTTTATTAAGCACTTTCTTATTTGCTTTCTATACAATATTGCTGAAAAGACCAAAACAAGAACAGTATCTATCAAACAATGTTTTTACAACATTAACTTTAATTATTGGGGCTGTTATTTTATTACCATTTGCAATGGCAGAAACTTTTTACTATGGTTTCCCAGAAATCGAAACATGGAAGACAGGATTTAGTGTAATGTATCTTGTTATCGGGGCAACAATTTTAGCGTATTGGTTTTGGAATAGAGCATTAGAGACAGTCTCAGCATCAGTAAGTGGGTTATATTTAAATGCATTACCATTAATAAGTATTGTTGCTTCAATTTTTTTATTAGATGAGTCTGTAACGTGGAAGATAGTAATAGGAGGAGGTTTAGTTTTAATAGGGGTAGGCTGGGCAGACAAACAAAAAATAAGTAAGTTATTAAAGAGAAATAACTTGAATAGTAAGGAATGCTAAGCAGTATGTTGTATATGGTTTAAATAAAAAAACACCTTATATATTAGGTGTTTTTTTATTTGGCAAAGATAATAGATTGAAATCAGTATGGGTATTCTCTACTATATTTATACGTATTGAAATCATTTTGAAATATTGTTTGAACGAGCTGTATACATTCTGTATCATAAAAGCTTTCGAAAGTTGGATGACGGGGAAATAAAGGGTCAGTAATATCAGCTTCGCTAAAATTCCCTTTATAAATCATGGCGGGAGTTTGATGATGCCATGATGTTGAGAACTCATTTATTGGTGCAGTTTTTAATTGGAAACGCTTTTCTAATGCCTTCATTTCCTGATTAAAGTTTTCTAAGTATATATAATTAGTCACATATTCTTCTTCATCAGCTATATATTGTTGTGTGAAATGCGGGTTAATACCATTTGCTTGAGCACCATTAATAAGTAGATAGTATAGAAATTGTTTGAATGAGAGCCCTTTGGAGGAATTTTCGTCTTGATATAGAAACTTTCGGATGGGCTTCCATTCGGGATTTTCTATATAAGGAGGTGCAATTAAGGATACGAAAGAACTGACTGCTCTCTTATAAGGGTTACGAACAAGTTTAAAAGTTTCTTTTTGTTTTTCTCGTAACGCTATACCTAGTCGTAGACTATAGGCAGGTGTACTTTTGTATATATCATATTCATAATTATGAATGAAAGGGCTATAACTTAGAGCTGTTTGTAATAAATTAATTTGGTAAAAGAACCAGTTGGCAAGAGAAGTACAACCACTTTTTTGGCTCCAAAATAGAATGATAGGAAAATTCTTATGATAGTGTGGATTTCTTGAATGGGCATTGATGATGTGTAATAAGGGAGAGTCGAACAATCTCTACACTCCTTTCAGATACTTTAATTATATGTATGGAAAATAAAGAGGAATATGAGTAGCTGTTTCATCTTTTCTAAAAAAGTGAAAGATTAATGTTGACTATTACTAAATAGGGGTGTAATATAAAACAAGTCGCCGATGACAACAACGTCGAAAGCGACAAACAAAATGAAAAACTT
>NZ_BOQB01000396.1 GCF_018332475.1 Bacillus sanguinis
AGAAAGAAAAAGGAAAGTTGCAAAAAGAGGAGCTAAATAAAAAACAGAAAGAACTTACGGTTTATAGTAATTTTTCTGGTGTCGTTCAAAAGTTAGATAAAGATGCGGCGCAAAGTTCATCTCAAGCTTTAGGTGGTCAAGGAAAGGCATTTTTACAAGTTGCTTCTAAAGATCCGTTCCAAGTTCAAGGGACGTTAACTGAGCTTCAAAAGTCACAAATTCAAAAGGATCAAACATTTACTGTAACTGCGAAAGCAAATAATAAGAAGAAGTGGACAGGTAAGATTACAGAGGTAAGTGAATTCCCAACGAGTGCAGAGATGGCTCAAGCTGGTGGTATGGGTGAAGCGACTCAAAATATGTCCCAATATACATATAAAGCAAGTCTTGATAGTCAAGATGGTTTATCTCCAGGTTATCACGTTTCTCTGCAAGTAAATTTAGAGAATAAGACAATGGTTGCTGTTCCGACTAAGAGCATTGTAGAAAAAGACGATGATGCATTTGTTTATGTTGAGGATAAAGGAAAGCTTCGTAAACAAAATGTGAAAAAAGGTTCTACTGATGGAGACTGGACAGAGGTTGTAGAAGGCGTAACAGTGGGGCAAAAGGTGGTTAAAAATCCTTCCGACGATGTGTATGACGGAATGGAAGTGAAAGAGAAATGATTACGTTAAATAATATTGCTAAAACGTATTATCAAGGAAAATTGGCAGTGCCGATTTTGCACGGTATTAGTTTAACGATTCAAGGCGGTGAGTTCGTTTCCATTATGGGACCGTCTGGTTCTGGTAAATCAA
>NZ_BOQB01000397.1 GCF_018332475.1 Bacillus sanguinis
CTATACAGATGAAGCTATCTTTTTTCATAAGAAAAGATAGCTTTATTTTTTTGAAAACGATTGAAAAAATGGTATATATCTTCTATTTAAATCTTCATTTATTATTATGTAAAAATACTTTTTATTGCACTTTGTTTATAAATGCATACCAACCGCTTTAAATAAGGTTTTAATGAATTTTTTTAGGCGGACTTTATAGATATTGAGATAATAATTTTAGTAAGAGTGGAATGAAGTTATGAAAGGAGAATTATCGCTGAAAAATAAAGAAAGTCAGTCATCAGATGACCTTATGGATAAAACGGTCAGTTAGTATATTTTGGTAGCATGAATATAGTAACAAATTAATATGTAAATGAATAGTCTTGTAATGTATTTTTATTGGGACTAGTATTTATTGTTGGCTGCCCGAAAAAAAGTAGGAATGAACACAATATAGTGAATGAATTGTGTTGTTTATTACTTTATGTTGTAGAACTAACGATGGTTTGATGCTGCAAATAATCTTTAGTCCGTACCCCCTTAGTTTAAGGGGGATTTTGGGTGGAATGGATCTCACGATTACAAGTTTAACAATGAATATTGGAGGCTTTATGAGTACATATTTAAAAAGAATATCTGTAATTTGTTTTATTTTTACTGTTATGATTGGACAAGTTTTTACGCCTATCGTAGGGCATGCTCAAGAATTAAACGCAACAGGATTTGTTGATAGTTTTTCATTTGAAAAGACGAAATTAAATTATGGGGAAAAGAATACGATATATGTGAATTTTAGTGAAAAACCTGGAAAGAAGATGAAGTCTGGGGATACATTAACGCTAGCACTTCCGCCAGAATTAAAAGGTTATAGTGGCACAATTCCATTAAAGGATGATTCAGGGCGTATTTTTGGTACGTGCCAGATTAATGCAAATAATGTAGTTTGTACATTTAATGATACAGTAGAGAAGCTTGAGAATATTAGAGGGAGCTTTAATTTCACTGTTCAAGGTACGAATGTTGAAGCCGGAAAGACGAAAGATGTACAAACGAATTTAGGGACAGATTTAGAAAAACAAATGGTAAGTATTACGCATCCAAAAGGAGAGGGTACAGAACCGGGGATGTTTTTCTATAAGTCGGGTGATATTCAGCCAGACAAAAGTAATGAAGTACGTTGGTTTTTAAATATAAATTTAAAGAAACAATATTTACATGACAACATCGTTTTAAAAGATACGTTACAAGAAGGACAAACGCTAAATAAAGATAGTTTTACTATTACTATCAATAATAAAGAGTATTTATCTCTTAAACAATTTCAAGACCGAGGTTATGGATACATTAAACTTACTAGTGATAACTCATTTGAAGTTGTCATTTATAGACATATGGCGAACGCTACGTCGTTTACCATTTTCTATACATCAACGATTACTGATAACGGGAAAAAGTTGAAACATCTACAGAATGACTACAAGCTTGATTATCAAATTTTATATGAGAAACCTATTTCTGAATCTAATAGTGTAAAGGTTGAAAATATATCATTTGGCGGCGAGGCTGAAGGGGTTTTACCTGCGAAAGGAACGTTGCAGATTGTTAAACATATTGAAGGAGACGAGAATAAGTTTATTCCAGGTGTTTCTTTTAAATTGTTTACAGAGTCAGGTCAGCAAATTGGTGATTCTTATACAACAAATCAAGACGGGATAGTTGAAGCACCAAACCTTGCTCCAGGTAATTATTACGTACAAGAAATTTCTGCTCCGAACTATGTAGAGTTTGATTCACAAGCGAAAATTCCTTTTACAATTAAGACGGATGCTACAAACGGAATAAAACTTATGGTTCCAAATAAGTTAAAAACTACATCTGTTGCAGGAACAAAAACGTGGGAAGGCGATAAAGTAAACGATCGTCCAAAAACGATTAAAGTAGATTTACTACAAAACGGCAAGGTCATTGCAACGAAAGAAGTTACTGCAGCAAATGGATGGAAATATGAATTTGAAAAGTTACCAGCAGTTGATAATGAAGGAAAAGCTCATACGTATGAAGTGAAAGAACAACTAGTATCAGGATATCAATCGAAAGTTAACGGATACGATATTACAAATATAAAGATACAGGAAGCAACAGAAGTAGAAGAACAAGGTAAAGAAGAATCAATAGAAGAACTGGAAGCTCCAACTAACCCGGAAGAACCAAAAGTAACAGAAGAGCCGAAAGAGCTAGAGAAGCCAGAAGTTACGGAGAAACCGGAAATTCATGTAAAAC
>NZ_BOQB01000398.1 GCF_018332475.1 Bacillus sanguinis
AAATAAAAGGCTTTCTCAAAATTAATATCTTGAGAAAGCCTTTTATTTTTAACCTTTTTGATAATGTAACAATTCTTTAGCCGTATGCTGATCGATAATTAATACATTTGCATATCCACCACGTAATGCACCATCAATTGATTTTATTTTTCTATTACCACCGGCAACTAAAATAGAGCGTTTCTTTAATTTCAGTTCCTCTAACTCAATTCCAATTGTGCGCTGATTAATTTCTTCGCTACTAATATTTCCGTCTCCATCAAAGAAACGTGAACAAATGTCACCGACCGATTGTTTTTTGAGTAAACTTGTTTCATCCTTATCAAAATAACCTAGTCGGAATAATAGTGCTTCGTCTCGCACTGTCCCTACAGTAAAAATTGCAATATTCGCTTGTTTCCCCATTTCAATAATATGATGAATATGTCGATCCTGCTCTACTAATTCTTTTGTCACTGCATTATCAAATATTACTGGTAGTGGTAAATTTCTTGGCGTCGTTTGAAAAGCATCTGCAAATAAAGCAATTGTCTCATTCGCATATGTGTTTACACTCGAATGACTAATACCACCTTTTAGCTGGACAACTTCTACCCCTTTTACATGTTGTGGTACGATTTTTCTAGCGATTTCATACATCGTCATTCCCCAGCTTACACCAACGATATCACCGTTTTTAACCGTCTTTTCCATATACTCAGCTGCATATTTACTAATATACTCTGTAATCGTTGCATATTCTGGCACTGGTGAAAATACAACATGTGCTTCTAGCAAGTTATACTTTTCTTTCAGTAAATTTCCAACGTTATCTAAATCAGCAAATGGATCAGCTATACTAATTTGAACAAATCCTTTTTCTTTCGCGTACTTTAATAGTCTAGAGATAGTCGGCCTTGAAATATTTAATTTGTTAGCAATTTCTTGCTGACTATAATCTGATTGATAATATAATCTTGCAACTTCAACGCTTAACTGTTGTTTATCTTTATCCATAGTAACTTATTACATATCCTTTCCTGTATTTCCTTTTCGTTACAAGCATTATACAGCTTTATGCAAGAAATTTCGACTAATGAATTTTATCTAACTGAACTTCTATTACACTTATTATATACAATGAAATCTTATTGTGTAGATTTACAAACTCAATATAAATACACTTGAAACATATAAATCGATTTATATGCAATTCATTCTTTTTTGCTTTTTCTGTAGTAACGATAACAAAGCCATTCAATAACAAACATCAAATATCGTTTATGGAGCTTCCTTAATTTACGGTAAAACCAAGTTTATTAACATAGAAATTCCTTAGCGTGCGAAATTTGCATTTTGATGGTGACCCATTCCCATCAACTTAAGAACAGAAACAAAGTGAACTTTCGTTTAAATAAACTAAAAAAGCCTTAAAACACTTTTTCTCCTTAAAAATGAGAACACCAAATAAAGTGAAACTTTA
>NZ_BOQB01000399.1 GCF_018332475.1 Bacillus sanguinis
GTGAAGAAATGCAAATCGCAGCTTCTAAAGTACCTGCTTTCAAAGCTGGTAAAGAACTAAAAGAAGCTGTAAAATAATGAAAAATAGCCTTCTCGTTTACGAGAAGGCTATTTTTTTCATTACATAATTAATAAAAATCTGACCATTATGCTGTTTCTTTTGTTCCTTTATGCAAATAAAACCTTTACTTTCAAAGAAAGGTTTTGCCGTAATACTCGCCTCTGTATATATCTCCCCATGCCCCAAGTTCACTGCTTCTTTTTCTAACTTCTGTAGTATGTATGAAGCTATCCTTTTCCCTTGATAATCTTTATGGGTAAATAAACGATCTACGTAATGATCATCATTATAATCCCCAAATCCCACTATCATACCGTTATGATCCGCTACATAACTAATATTCTTCTCTAAAGAATGTAACCAACTTTCTCTATCTAGTCGATCTGGTGCCCATGCCTGTAGCTGTAACACGTTATAATCTTTTGCATTAATTGTATGAACTGTTTCATAGAACAACTGTAATACTTGTTCTAAATCATCTTTATGAAAGGCCCTAATGATTGTATCTTTTAACATATTCGAGTCTCCTTACTAAACTATCATTTAACTTTTCTACCATTTACGATTCAATATTTCTGCTTTATTATATCTTTTTTCTTTCTATATAAACAAAAAAACAATACTTATTTCGAAGTATTGTTT
>NZ_BOQB01000400.1 GCF_018332475.1 Bacillus sanguinis
GCCGCTTTTTATTATTTTATCGAAAAATTCAGCGGTATATTCAAACTAGAGTGGGTATGCTAAAGAAAAAGTCTAGGAGGGATGGGCTTGATTCCAGTTCACTCAAATTTAGAAGGGCGTACATATGCGTTATATAAGTTAGAAGAGATAATGAAGCCACTCGGATATAGCATTGGTGGCAATTGGGATTATGATAAAGGATGCTTTGATTATAAAATCGATGAAGAAGATGGCTATCAATTTTTACGAGTGCCATTTACAGCAGTAGATGGAGAGCTAGATGTACCTGGTGTAGTAGTCCGTCTTGGAACGCCGTATATTCTTTCGCACGTATATCAAGACGAACTTGATGATCATGTTAATACTTTAACAGCTGGAACGAGTGGGATGGATCAATTTGCTGAGCCGAAAGATCCAGATGGAGAGGTAAAAAGAAAATATATCAACATTGGGAAAGTGCTCATGCAAGAATTAGAGCGTCATTTTATTAATGGTGAATAACAATGAGTATGTCGCTTTCAATGAGAACAAAGGAATGAACTGGATTAATCATATATTGTTCGTCGCGCTTTATACCTAGTAAGAGAATGTTTTGCTTTAAAAGAGTATAGCTACAATTTGCAAAAGTTTGTCCGGTGCAGGACGATGGAAGCTCCATCAGTTGTAATTTATTATCAGAGATTTCATCGTAAAGTGAAAATAGTACACCTGAAATGGAAGGGAATAAAAGAGAAGCGGTAAATACATAGCTCGTTAATTTATTTCCTTCTATAATTTCTGATACGCCAGCTCTCGTTGCATTTTGGATTTGTTCAGAAGTCAGAAGTTCAGCGATGCAGTGAATGTTTGGATTGAGCCCTTTTGCGGTTAAAATATTTAAAATGGACTGTGTATCAGCTAAGCTTTCGTTTTTTTCTTTATCAGCAGTTATTAATATAGTGTGAGCGGTTGTAATATTAGCTTTTAATAATGTTTGATCGTGATGGGGGCAACCCTTTATAAATTCTAAATGATGAAATGGTTTTGGCAGTAAAGAAAGTGTTTCATCAATTAAAACGATATCCAGGTTTGGTTGTAAGATGTGCATTTGTTTTACAACATGTTTTGCCCGTTCGTTCCAGCCGACAATAATCATATGACCGTTAGAAGTCGCGGCTTCTTCTCCTTTAACTTTCATATATTGTTTATTAATCATATCAGTGGCGAATAGAACCATATAATAAGAACAAAAACCAGTTCCAAATAAAATAATACCCATACCGATAAGTTTGCCTATTAGTGTATGGGGGGCAAAGTCACCATAGCCAACAGTGAAAATAGTAACGATTGACCACCAAACTCCATCAAACCATGTGGTGAAGTGCGATGGCTCTAATCTATGTATAAGGAAGCCAGAAAAAGCAGTAAGTGCAATAATAAAACAAATTAAACGAAAAATAATGGAATCACGAAATGTATCTACTAATTTTGGACGGGATTTCAATTGCCAATTCCTCCTTATTTTGCAGGACTACATTCATTGTTGCCATTATAGAAAAAAGAAAAACTCTCTAATTTATAAAGAGAGTTTGTTTTACGTTACATACTTTCCACTTCAGTTTGTTGGACACTTTCAAGATGCTGGAGAGCATAGTAAACATCAGCAGTATGTCTTTTTTGATCGATACATAATTTAAGATGTAAATAGTGAGAACCATTTTCTAACGTTTTAAGCTTCATATTCTTCACTTTTATATCCATTTCTTTTATTTCCTCAATTACAACCGGAATATTGTCCATATTTCGCACAACAAGTTTCACAGCGATATCACGTTGGCGAAATGATCTCGGTCCTACAAATTTCATTGTTAACGGTATAAGTTCAACGCTAATCATAAGGAAACACATCCCGAAAATCGCTTCGATATAGAAGCCGGCCCCGACGGCAATACCGATACCGGAAGCACCCCAAATCATAGCAGCAGTTGTTAGTCCTGCAATACTATCGTTTCCTCTTCGTAAAATAACACCGGCACCTAAAAAACCGATTCCTGATACAATTTGAGCGGCAAGTCGAAGTGGGTCCATATTCATATGATCAGTATGTGGTAAATTGTAAGCCGCTTTAATAGAAACAATCGTCAAAAGGCAACTAATGATAGAAATAACTAAACAAGTTTTTAAACCAAGTGGTTTCCGTTTTAATTCGCGCTCTAAACCGATAGCGAACCCTAAAAAAGCCGAGAGACCTAGTTTGATTAATAAATCGGCATAGTCCATATATATTCCTCCTTGTATGATATGGTATATGAGTAAAACATTTATTATAGAAAGAAACGCTTTTTGATAGAGTGACTTTATATAGAATATATGTAGGAAATATTTATACATGAAAGAGATATTTCGTTTAAGTATATGATATTAAAAAAGAAATGTGGGTGATCTTTAAAAAAGTTTATAAAAGGTGTTGCATTTCGTTTTTCACCATGATATATTAATAACCGTC
>NZ_BOQB01000401.1 GCF_018332475.1 Bacillus sanguinis
CAAAACCAGAGGAAAAACCTGAAACTAAGCCAGAGACAAAGCCAGAAGTACCAGCAGGCTTAGATGCTAGTTTAGCAAATGAGAAATTGGTTTATTATCCAGAAGCATTAAAAAACCCAATAGTACAGAAACAAGTATCTAGTGAAGCTCAGAGTATCATCAAAGATATTAATAGTACCTATAGTACAAGCTTAAAATATAAAGAGATTGGTGGTTCTATTGATTTATTAGATAGTAATATGTATCTACCAGAAGGTTCTATTGGAGCACAATTTTCTGTAGTTGGAAGTTCAGGTGATTTTAAAATATATTTCCTAGATAACAACAAAGCGACTGTTGAATTAGCGAAACAATGGACTACTTTACTAAGTGGCTTAAATCTAGATAAGGAAATTCAAGAAACGGTTGATGCACGAAAAATAAACAACTATGAAAAAGGAAACTATAAAATTCGCATTGGACAATCTATGGCTGATCACACAATGTATGTAGACGTTCATTCTAAATAATGATATAATAATTTATAATTATAATAAGATAAACAAATGATATGCGTGAAGGACAAACCTTACGTACCTAACCAATGGTACAGGTTTGTCCTTTTTTATGTTTTAGGGGGGAAAATAATGAAAATAAAAAGTAAACTACTGCTGGTTTGTACTTCTGTTTTATTAGCGATGCCTACAATGGTCGAGGCAAAAAATGCCGATGTACCTTTTCTGAATGGAAATGAGGATAAGTTTCTTAAGTCAAAAGATTTACAAATGCAAGGTAAATTCTATCGATTTGGAAGAGATTATGCACCACCTGGTATAGATTTAGCGTACAAAGGAGACCTTCACTATCCGGCTGTTTACAATGGTTCTTTTAGTTTTGAAAACCCACAAGCAAACTTGGTACAAAGAGAAGACCTAAGTGAGCCTTTTGTGCGGATTTCAAACGATGGTTATTGGAATAAGGCTGTCACAGTGGGAGATCGGATGGTTACAGAAATCGAAAGAGTGAATAATGGTGTTATATCTGATAAATATTGGGGAAATCCTAAATTTGTTTTAGATAATATAAACAGTCATGTCATTTTTAATAATACAGGTTCTGAGAATTATGGAGCATTTTACTGGATTCGTGATATAGCTTACCTTTCTGGTGGATATGCAGGTGCTGGCGGCGTAAATGGAATAAATAAATATAACCTATGGTATGTACGATCTAGTAAACCTGAAATAAAAGATTTTAAAGCTTCTAATGGTAAGAAGGATACACCTGTTAAGTTTACATTTAACGGTTTCGAGTACGTAAGTAAAGATAAAGGATATACAGAACGTGGTCCCAAACTCGATATAGGTAACCCTTATTCATCGATAGCGGGTGAACGGAATCGTGTGAAATGGCTGTTGGATATCACTAAAAATGGTGAAAAAGTGCATCATCAAGAAAATTACTTGCGCTCAACGCCACAAAAAGATAATCAAAAACCAAATGAAGGTGATGCAGGACGATTTACGAAAGAAGATATAAGTTGGCAACCTCAGATGTGTGGTCGATATACGGCAAAATTAAAAATTATTGATGGAGTTCAAAGGGATTCAAATGAGAAAACAGTTGATTTCATTGTAGATGGAAACTGTGGTACAGAAGTAACACCTAATCCAGATCCAGGTGATGAAGATGATTTTAAATATAAAATTGATTTCTCTGCTGACCGAATTGAAGGAGAAACAGCAAGAGAAGGAAAGAATATAAAAACAAGAATAGATGTATCACGTGATAATTTTAAACCGGAACGTGACCAATATAGAGCAAAGGTGAATAATAATATTAATAAATCTCAACAGGAAGTATATAGCGCTGAATCAGGTAGGGACAGTGCACAGTCTAGTTTGAGTTATTGTCGTCGTAATCCAATTCATGAGAAAGATGAAAAAGGCAATGATTACTACATTGATAGAGACTGTTCTTGGGAAGAAAATAGATTAGACGATGCTGCAAGTAGACTAGATACAGCAAGACAGAAACTAGAAAAAGAGAAAAATAAAATTAAAAAGTTAGATTCATTAGAAGCAAAATATGCAAATCCTGAAACAGTAGTCGTGCTCAAGCATAACGGACAACAAGTAGCGTCACAACAGGTAAGGTTAACTGAGGGAGAAAAGAAAACCTTGAACCTTGGCTGGCAACATCAGGGGAAAGGAACAATTCAGGCAGAAATTAACCCTGCTGGTAACCGTCTAGATATAGAAGAAACCACATACAAAAATAATCCTATTAAAACAGCTATCTATACACCATCTCATGAAAAAGGGATGTGCGGAGTAACGAGTGTAAAAGGTGTGGTAGAAACAGTAAGTGAACGTGTGTCAAAAGAGGATACAGTGGGAGAAATGTTCTATGAAACATTAAGTGGAAGTATTGATAATTTAGCACCATCTAAGCTCCATGCTGGGTATGGTTTTTCTTATGAAGTTAATGGGAAATACAAAAATGATTGGAATGCCAATTATCCAGGTGTATTTACAAAAGCAACGGCACAGTATCCATTTGCAGATGAAGGACTAAAAACAACATATGATTTAGAGAGTGTTTCTAATAATGGCGTAACATCAAAATTCTTACCTAAAAATATGTATTTGTCTGAAATAACGGGACATGTCTTTGATAGTAAAAGACCAACTAAGTCTTTATATTGGGATGGACAAGAGAAAATTATTGATGGTGGACAAAAATGGTATGCACCATTAAAGACGAAAGATGGGAAGTATTCTTTCAATGTGGAGACAAATCCTGCCGGTGTGAATGAAATGAGCTTGTGCCTGACAAATGAGGTAGAAATTAAAGGTGTCGCGTATGATGACTTTAAGAAGAGAAGGGTGCTTGCAGACCTCCCATTCCCTGTACAAACGCCTGGATGGAACTGGGTTGGAAAAGAACACATAATTACAGACTTATCAAACTGGTACTACATGAAGAATAAAAATTAGTTAAATAGTATTATATAATTAGTTGAATCGATAAAAAGTATATAATCCTTCTTAAACTAGTAGCTGAATGGATAAACCAAAGGCACATCCCTTAATGAGGTGTGCCTTTTTTACGTAGAAAGGAGAATTTTCGAATGGATAATAATAAAAAACAGCGTATGAAACGAACGATTTTTATTGGAGTTATCGCAATGATTATCTCGCTATATATTGGAAGTGAATTTCAGGATCGGAATGGGACAAGTTATGCTCCTGCAAAGTATTTTGAAACGGGAACAAAATTGATTTCGTTTTAATAATAATGTCTTTTTTATCAACTATTGCGGTTAAATCTGCATGACATGTACAATAGTTGATGTTATAATAAGTGTAGAAGTATTATAACAATAGTTTTTGCATAAACTAAAGAAGACGAGATGCTCCAACATCTCGCCTTATGTAACTGTTACCGCAAGGTGGCTAGTTGCTAAAAAAGTTTATTTTTTCTTAGAACCGCCCTTCACACGCTTGCAGGCATTTGAACCGCACCCAATTTGT
>NZ_BOQB01000402.1 GCF_018332475.1 Bacillus sanguinis
TGGCTTTTTCATATGCAATGGCTCCTTTTTGTTTTGCCAATTGCTGAAATGATTTTTTCGACTTCACAATCCATACTTTCGTTCCAATTGGAATGCGATCAAATAAATACTCCACATCGTTTTTCTTCATTCTTATACATCCTTGTGAAATATACTTTCCAATTGAACTAGGTTGGTTTGTTCCATGTATTCCATATTTACTCCCATCAGTTCCTCTTGCATTAAATCCAATCCACCTTGATCCAAGTGGATTTTTCGGTGATCCACCTGGAATATCCTTCGCAATATAATACGGATCCTTCGCTTTCATTACAACATCAAAAGTTCCCTCTGGAGTTAATTCATTTGTTTTCCCTGTCGCTACTGGAAAAACCTTTTGAATCTTTCCATCGTCAATATAAGCTAATTTATTCGTCGCTTTATTTACAATAATGAAAGGATCTCCGGCACGTGGATTGTCACCAAGAGGCCAAATAGGCGATAAAGAAAGAAATAATATGAAAGAGAGAAGATATGGCATAAATAATTCCTACCTTCTATATAAGTTCTTTTATATTATCCTTTCCCTTAAAACGGCTTTTAATGAGTAAATATTGTTCCATTTCATACACAAGTTGAACAAGCTTCGCACGTATCTCAAATTCTTCACGTGTAACGGGCAATGGCATGTCTCTAAATAATTCTCTCATTTCTTGCAGCTGCCTTAAGGAAATAACCCCAGTACTCTCAGGGCTAATAGCATTCCCAATGTTTTCAACCACATCCGCAATCATATCAGCTTGTTCATATGTCCATGATAAAGAAGCTGCTAATGGTATCATCCGCTCTAAAATTTCAAATTGTTGCATGCGCATATTAAAATAACGATAGTAATAGCCATCTTCTCGCATAAATGCATTCTCAAGTTTCTTAAACGATAAATCCCTTGCTTCATTTAGCATATTTTCAGTTTCAATAAGTTCTGCCCCGCTCCAACTACTTTCTCTGTTTCGTAAATAAACGACCATTTCAAACAAAATTGTTTTAAAATTACTTTCTATTGTATCCTGATACTCTTTTAGCTTATTTTCACTACTTGGCATATACATATTCACTAATAAAGCCACACTAATCCCTATCGTTAATATTGCAATTTCATTTCCAACAATAAGCCATGTAATTTGTTTCAATGAATATAGATGCATCACAATAACTGAACTCGTGACAATACCTTCTTGAATTTTGAGCATAACTGCAGTCGGAATAAATGTAAGCAATAATATACTAATTGCAAGTGGTGTATAGCCAATTGTTTCAAAAATACAAAACGCGAATACCATTGATAATACACAAGCTAAAAAACGATGTAACGACACTTGAAGTGATTTACGTTTCGTATTTTGTACACATAATATAACTAAAATACCCGCTGAACTATAAAATTCTAATCCTAATAACTGAGCAATAAAAACTGCTGCGCCTGTCCCTATTGCTGTTTTTACTGTACGGTATCCAATTTTGAACATAGCATTGCTCCTATATGTATAAACGTATTTACAGTTAGTATAAAAAAAGGATGACACAATGTCATCCTTTTCTACTTATTATTTACGTAACCGTTACATATTACAATATTTTTTGTAAAAATTGTTGCGCACGCTCACTTTTCGGTGCTGCAAAAAATTGTGCTGGCGCACTATCTTCTACAAGTTTTCCACCATCTAAAAAGAGAACACGATCTGCTACTTCTTTTGCGAATCCCATTTCATGTGTAACAATCGCCATTGTCATTCCTGTCGTAACTAATGATTTCATAACTTCTAACACTTCTTTCACCATCTCTGGATCAAGCGCTGATGTTGGTTCATCAAATAACATCACTTCTGGTTCCATCGCTAACGCTCTCGCAATTGCTACACGTTGCTTTTGTCCTCCCGAAAGACGATTCGGGTACGTATCTTTTTTATCTAATAAACCGACCTTTTCTAAAAGTTTTTCGGCTTTCTTTTCAGCTTCTTGTTTCGTTACTCCTTTTACATTGATAGGAGCATACGTAATATTTTCTAGTACAGTCATATGAGGAAATAGGTGAAAATGCTGAAATACCATTCCGACATTTTCACGAACGTGCATAATATTCGTTTTTGGATTCGTTACTTCTTCCGTTCCAATCCAAATGTGACCATTTGTCGGTGCTTCTAGCACATTCATACAACGTAAAAATGTTGATTTCCCTGATCCAGACGGTCCAATAATTGCTACTACTTCTCCTTTTTCAATCGTTGTTGTAATTCCTTTTAATACTTCGTTTTTTCCAAACGATTTATGAAGATTTTCAATTTTAATCACTTTTCTTCATTCTCCCTTCAATTGCCTTCCCGACTAATGTAAGAATAATGACTAGCATATAATAAATGAGTCCAACAAAAAGTAATGGTTCAAGATATTTAAACGTCTCACCGCCTACAATATAAGCACGGCGCATTAAATCAGTCGCTCCTATTACTGTTACTACAGCCGATTCTTTCGTAAGTGTCGCAAACTCGTTCACAAGCGCTGGTAATATATTTTTTAATGCTTGAGGGAAAATGATATTTCGCATCATTTTCCCGTAAGGAATCCCTAAAGCCATCGCTGCTTCTGTTTGTCCTTTATCAACCGCTTGAATGCCGGCACGAATTACCTCTGACATATATGCACCTGAATTTAAGCTAAATGCTAATACAGCTGCTACGAATGCTGGTATTTCATAACCAATTATTTGCGGGACACCGAAATAAATAATCATTAATTGCAATACAAGTGGTGTTCCACGGAAAATTGATGTATAAAAATCTGCCGCTATATTTAATACTCGTATTCTAGCAATTTTGCAAAGCGCTAATAACGTTCCTAAAATAAATCCAACTAACGCTGATACTGCTACAATTTTCAAAGTAACTTCTAGGCCTTTTAGTATATATGGTATCGAAGGCGTAATCGCCGAAAAATCTAAGTTCATTCTTTTCATTCCCCTCACAGAAAAGTGAAAGGCAGCTTATTTTTCGCTGCCAAACCATTTCTTCACTAATTTATCCATTTCTCCATTTTCTTGCATTTTTTTAATTACTTTATTAAATTCAGCTGTTTTATCACTGTTTTTCGGAAGGGCAATTGCTGCTCCTACTTCTTCTGGTGCTTCTTTAATTTCAATTCCTTGTAATTCTTTCATTTTTTCTAAATAATTTTTAGCAACCGTGTCTTCTATAATTGCAGCGTCAAAACGACCAGCTTTAATTTCTTGTACAATTTCTGGTATACGGTCACGTCCCTCAACTTTGAAATCTACTTGTTTTTTAAATTCTGCTGCTTTCTCTTCTTGAATTGATCCTGTTTGTACCCCTACTTTTTTCCCTTTTAAATCCTCTACAGATTTAATGTTAGAATCCTTTTTAGAAACGACCATGTTTTTCGCAACAAAATAAATATCTGTGAAATCAACATTATTTTTACGCTCTGCAGTTGGCGTCATACCTGCCATTACGAAATCAACTTTTCCTGAGCTAAGAGATGCTAATAAACCACCAAAATCCATATCTTTCACTTTCACTTCATAACCAAGTTCTTTTCCGATATATTTAGCAACATCAACATCAAAGCCGATAATTTCATCACTTTTTGAAGCTTCTACGTATTCATACGGTTTATAATCTGCTGAAGTCCCCATAACCAATACTTTTTTATCTTTTCCAGTAGCCTTTTCTTCCCCATTACTACAAGCGCTGAACATACTTACAACTAAAATAAGTGCAAACGATATTGATAATAACTTCTTCATCTTTCTTCCCCCTAATAATGTATATTTAAAAGTTTAATAGAATATTTATTCGATGTTTGTATTGTATCAGCACTTTTATTTTTATGCAATATATAAAATAAAAATAAATAAAAATACGAGTTAAAATAAAAGTTTCTGTAGTGAAAAATCCTTTCTAAGAATAACATGTTGATAAATATTATCAAACAAAAGAATTCTACAGGGAACCAATAGAAACATTTTTATCGGTTCTTTCGTTTCAATATTTTTAATACCTTTAATCATTTTACACACCACCAAACCTTTTTTAATAA
>NZ_BOQB01000403.1 GCF_018332475.1 Bacillus sanguinis
TAGCACCCATAATTAATAAAATAGCTGGGTCTTTAGGATTCCCAAAGCGTTCTGTACATATATCAATCCCGTTTATTTTAAATATCTTTTCAGTCATAAAATTATCCCCATTTCTTTTGAATGTAATTAAAAATATAGTTTTGAATAATTCTAAGGTGTGTGTAAGATTCATTTTGGAATTCATCATGTTTCTTACGTATTTACCTCCAAGAATAAGTTTATGATAATTCAAGGCAAAAAATTTTGAGAAATATTTGTAAGTTATTAAAATAAACAGCAAGGAGGAATGGAAATGAAAGCAATTGTTATAGATCAATATGGTAGTGTTGAAGAATTAAAAGAAAGACAAGTTTTAAAACCGGTTGTTAAAGATAATGAGGTATTAATACGTATTCTCGCAACATCTGTTAATCCTGTTGATTGGAAAATTAGAAAGGGAGACTTACAAGAGCAGTTACGATTTTCATTTCCACTCATTTTAGGGTTAGATGCAGCTGGAGTTATTGAAAAAGTTGGGAAAGAAGTAGAGGAATTCAAAATAGGAGATAAGGTGTTTACGAAACCTGAAAATATAGGACAGGGCTCTTATGCTGAATTCATTACAGTAAAATCGGATTTAGTATCCTATATGCCTACTAATCTAAGTTTCGAGGAGGCAGCTTCTATTCCTCTTGCAGGACTTACAGCGTGGCAAAGTCTTGTAGATTATGCACAAATAAAAGAACATGACCGAGTACTCATTCATGCGGGTGCTGGTGGAGTTGGAAGTTTGGCAATCCAAATTGCAAAAACATTTGGAGCTTTTGTTGCGACAACTGCGAGTAGTAAGAATGAAGAGTTTTTAAAGTTTTTAGGAGCAGATCTTGTTATTGATTATAAAAAAGACAAATTTGAAGAACTACTATCAGATTTTGATATTGTGTTAGATACAATAGGTGGCGAAGTACAAGAAAAAAGTTTTCAAGTTATAAAACCTGGCGGTGTTTTCGTTTCAATTGTTCATGAGCCAATTCAAAAAGCAAAAGGGATAAAATCAGGTTTTTTATGGCTAAAACCAAATGGAAAGCAACTAGAAGAATTATCAAATTTAATTGTAGAGGGAAAAATTAAACCTATTGTAAGTAAGATTGTGCCGTTTAATGAAGAAGGAATTAGAGAAGCTCATATTTTGAGTGAAGGTAAACATGCTAGAGGTAAGATTGTAATGAAAGTTGAATAAAAAAGTATTTATATAAAAATGATTTAGCATGCTTCAAAATTTTATTATACCCCAAAACAAAAATATTTTGGGGTATTTACTTTTTAGCTTAAAGATATTGTGCATATGCTTCTATAGCTTATAGTTTCGTATTGTATCATGTAATTTTTCTAAACCAATTAACATATCTTTTTCATTTAGCATAGAATAGCTAATTCTTAATTGGTTATTATTTATATCGTTATTTAATAGACAAGCTGTTCCTGGTAAAAAAGAGACATCTACTTCATTTGCTTTTTGTAATAAGGTAAAGGGATCTATCGAATCAGGAAGTGTAACCCATAAATTAAAGCCACCATTTGGTATGTCAAATCTTATTACTTTAAGTGGTGATAACATATCAATAGTTATATCACGTCTAATTTGTAAAGCGGTACGTAATTTTTCTAAATGATTTTTCATACGTTCTGCACGTAAAAACGGTAGAAGTGCTTTTTGTGTTAATAAAGGACTACCGATATCCATAGAACCTTTTACAGCATATAACCATTCGAAAATAGGTCCATCAGCAATAAGCGAGGCGATACGCAGTCCAGGTGCTAACGTTTTACTAAATCCTTTTATATATATTACGTGGCCGTTTGTATCAAAAATTTTGATAGGAGGGGGAACAGTCGCGCCCTCAAAATATATTTCTCCGAAAGAATCATCTTCAATTATAAAAAATTCATATAGCTCTGCTAGTTCTATCAGTTCCATTCTCCGTTCTTTACTCATTACTGTACCTGTTGGGTTCTGGAAAGTTGGATTCGTATACAATAAAGCAGGATTTTTACTTTGACAAATATCATCGATTAAGTCGGAGCGAATTCCATGATTATCAAGAGAAATAGGTATAATTTGAGCACCTTTATTGATGAAAATATCAAGAGCAGCACTATAACAAGGACTTTCCACTAATACAATATCACCAGGCTTTAATAATGTTTGGGCAATTAAATCAATTCCTTGTTGTGCTCCGCTTGTAATTAATAATTGAGATGGTTTTGTCAGTAATTGCTGGTGTTCATGTAAATAATTTGCTATTTCAACTCGCAGTTCATAATCACCTTGAATTGGCCCATAAGTTGCTAGGATCATCTGGTCTTTATTCAGTATTTTATGCATTTCGTCTGCCAAGAATGGATTTGGTAATAAGCGAGGATATAAAACCGCTTGTGAAAAATCGTAATATTTCCGGTGCTGATTTATTGCATATTGAGATCGCATAACATTAATTGTTTTTGTTTGTTGCCATTTATACGGAATTGGTTTGAAATCTCTCTTTCCATGTTTATGTATATAAGCACCTTTTCCTTGCTTAATGCGAATATATTCTTTCTTTTCTAATTGCTTATATGCCTTACGAACAGTTAATAGGCTAATCTGCAAATCTTCAGCCATAGAGCGTAAAGATGGAAGGGAGTCACCATGCGAGAGCATGCCACTTTGTACTCTTTCAACAATTTGCATATATATTTGCTGATAATACGGTATGTTGGATTCTTTACGAAGGACAATCTTCATGGTTTCACCTTTTCGTTTTTATTTAATTAAAGCGAAAAATTTAAAGAGAATCAACTACGATTTTAGGCAACTGTTATATACATAGTTACACTGTTATACACCACACCTTCTATACTCATATTAAGGGTAAAAAGGAGGAAGAAAAATGGTTATTTTCAATTATATTTTAGTATGTATTATTTTCGGAACAACATTTTTAACGATAAAAATTGGGATTGAGGCAGGAGCGCCTCCATTATTTCCGGCGGGCATTCGTTTCTTTTTAGCAGGCGTGATCTTGATGTTTATATTTAAATTAAAGCGAAAAGAAATTATGCCATATGTATTTTCGAAGCGTATTATGTATGCTGGTTTTTGCTTAACGTTTATGACATTCGCTACATTGTACTGGGCGGAACAATATATTTCTTCAGGGTTAGCTGCTGTGCTTTCTGCTACGGGACCTATGATGATTTTGTTATTACAAGCAAAGAGAAATAAGACAAAATTACAAAAGGAGCAACTACTAGCTTTAATTATTGCATTAATAGGCGTTGTTTTTGTTTCTTTACCAGGAATGCACCAAGAAGTAAGTTTTATATGGAGTATCGCTTGTGTTGTTTTAATAATAGGAGAGTTATTTTACGGAATAGGCTCTATTCGCTCAAAAGAAATACTTTCGGATTTACAAGGTGTCTCACCATTTCTCATAAATGGTATTCAAATGTTTTATGGTGGAGTTTTACTACTAATCGTATCCTTCATAGTAGAACAACCGAACGTAACTGTATTAGCTTCATGGAGTGTACAGTGGCCTATTTTATATCTTATCTTTATCGGGTCAATTGGTGGGCACGGATTATATTATTGGCTCTTATCAAAAACAAATCCTGTATTCCCGTCAACTTGGTTATACGTATCACCGCTAATTGCTATTATTGTAGGATATATTATATTAGGAGAACCTTTAAACCCTACAATGGGGATAGGTGCTTGTTTCATTTTAGTTGGTGTGTTTTTAGCTAATCGATCCACACTCCGGTCTTATTTCAAACAAGGGAGATTATTTGAGAAGGAAATGTAATTGTATAAAGAAGCAGCCCTGTATAAAATAGGGCTGCTTTCATTTTATAAAAGATACGGATTGACTTTATTTATTGGAAAGTCGTAATATTATTAAGCTATATGAAAGAGAACTGTAAATAGAGGGGGAGTTATTATGAAAATAAATTGGACTGAAGTAAAGGAAAAAATTCGACCGCAAATTTCAAAACCATCATATGAAACTTGGTTTACGAATACTACTGTTTATTTAGACGATGATATATTAATAATTTATTGTCCAAATGAATTTGCACGTGACTGGTTAGAATCTCATTACAAAGAGTTAGTATTTAATACATTAAGAGAAATGTTTAATACGACGTTTGAAATTCAGTTTGATCTATGTAATGGCGAACCATCTAAGTTGAAAGATATTCAAAAAGTAAGGCTTAGTAGCTGGGATGAAGTAAAGAAAGCATTAAGGCCAAAATTAGCAGAGAAAACATTTATGACGTGGATTAGAAATACAAATGCTACTATTGAAGATAATAAATTAATAGTTTTTTGTGAAGATGCGTTTCATCGTGACTTGCTTGAAGGGGAGTACAGAAATATAATTTCAAGTACCGTACAGAAAATTACTAATAAAGAATATCAAATTTGGTTTGAAATAAAATCAAATACTACTTCTATAGCGCAGATTCATCATGTGCAAAATAATCCACTTACTTCCATACAAGAAGAGGCCAATACAATTTGGAATGAAATAAAAGGTAAAATGCAAGTAATAATTTCAAGACCTTCATATGAAACGTGGATCAAAGAAACGACAGCCAGAATAAATGAAAATACATTGATCATTTATTTTGAAAATGAATTCCAACAAGGATGGGTTGAGCATTCTTATAAAGATTTAATTTTAGAGATAGCTAAAGAGTTAACTGGAAATACATATGAACTGCAATTTGAATTGAAAGCAAATACATATGCAACCGATAATGGTGAAAAATCAAAATCTACTATCGATAATATAATTTCTGAAATAGGGGAGCAGTTCAAAGGCTCTACTAATAATTTAAAAAACAATGATGTAGGCGATAGTGATAAACGCATTCAAGCTTTAGAAGAAAAAATAGTGAACTTGGAAAAAGTGGTTGACATATTGGTGGGGAAATTAAAGGTAGTAGAATTAAAAACACAGTTGGAAAAATAACCAACTGTGTTTTTTAATTAATTTACTTTTTTTATAAACCCTTTATAATGACGTTTCACAAGCTGACTTTCTAACGTCTTCATCGTTTCAAGTGCTACACCGACGATGATAAGTAAGCTTGTACCACCAATTTGCGCAGAAGGTGGTAACGTAGCAATTTTCGTGAATACGAGCGGTAAAATAGAAATGGCACCTAAGAAAATCGCACCGATAAATGTTAAACGGTATAAAATTTTCGTTACATATTGTTCTGTTGATTTACCAGGACGAATACCAGGCACATATCCATTTTGCTTTTTCAAATTCTCAGCCATTTGTTCAGGATTTACTTGAATAAATGCGTAGAAATATGTGAAAGCAACGATAAGACCGACATAAAGTGTCATTCCAAATGGATGTGCAAAATCAAGATTTGCAACAATCCATTTGGAGACGCTTGAATCAGGGAAGAGCTGCGCAATTGTACGCGGCGTCATTAAAAATGCAGAAGCAAAGATTACTGGAATTACACCAGCACTATTTACTTTAAGAGGTAAATGAGTGTTTTTTGCTCCTTGATATTGATTGTTTCCTGAAACAGCTTTTGCATATTGAATCGGTATTTTACGCACGGCTTGTTGTATGTAAATAACGCCAACAACTATCGCTAAAATTACGAGACCAATTAAAACCATTTTTATGATGTGCATGAATAATTGATCGCCTGCATTTTGAAATTGTTGCAAATAAATTTGGTTCGCAACATTTGGAATTGCTGCAACAAGTCCTGCGAAGATAATCATCGAAATACCATTACCTACTCCATTAGCGGTAATTTGTTCACCTAACCAAAGTAAAAATGCAGTACCTGCAGTTAAAACTGTCGCAATAAATAAGTATGTAGTCCAGCTTTGATCTGTTATTAATTGTCCACCTGCTATATTATTAAAGCCATAAGACATCCCAATGGCTTGTATGAATGCGAGAATGATTGTAAAGTATCGAGTGAATTGAGCTGATTTCTTACGGCCCATCTCTCCTTGCTTTGCCCATTCCGAAAATTTAGGTATAACGTCCATTTGTAGTAATTGTACTATGATGGAAGCTGTAATATACGGTGTAATACCTACAGCAAAGATTGAGAAGTGTTGCAGTGCTCCTCCGCCAAATACGTTTAGCATACCTAAAACGTTAGCTTGATCTTGTACCTTTAATACCTCTGCGTTAGTATGAGGAACTGGAATAAACGTGCCAATTCGAAAAACAATTAGCATCGCTAATGTAAAAAGAATTTTGTTTCTTATCTCAGCTACTCTCATGAAATTTGAAATCGTACGAAACATTATGTCGCCTCCTATATTTTTATCAGTTCAAAACTGATTATTATATCCCGATGAAGTAACCACAAACCTCCTTCCGCATTAAATTCATTTGACAAATGGATTTACATACATTTTGTAGTTTTCTCGGATATAAAAATATAAGGTGTTGTATAAGCGACCAATAAGCTTTTCGTAATCATTCAATACACATAATATATCGAATAAATTAGCAAATGTACATACATATGCATGAAAAATGAATGAATAGGGTGATTTTTTACATTTATTTAATGATAAATTGAAAGAGTAGTTCTTTTAATTATTGTATGCTAGTAATTTGCTAGGACAATAAAAGGAATTCCAGTATGTTATGTAGTATAAAAGTGGCAGGGATTTTTTATTTAAAGTTAAAATGAAATTTTTGCATACGTATAACTTCTAGAAATGTAGTGATGTAATATCAATTGGAAAACAGTGCCCTATGTTTCAATTAATGTTTATGCCATTATGAAATTTGTTTTATTTATGAAGGAATATATGAAAATGAAGGCTAAATAAATTGAGTAGAGATTTGTTAAGGGGCTGATGTATATGAAAGTTGTTATAAAAAACTTACAACCATTAGAAGTAGCATATATAAGACGAACTGGTAGTTACTTTGAACCACAAGTTCATTGGGAAAAGTTACTACAGTGGGCAAATGAAAATAATCTACATCGACCAGAGCGATCATTTATCGGAATTTCATTAGATAATCCTGAATTTGTTGCAAGTCATATGTGCCGACATGATGCTTGCGTTACCATACCTAAAAACTTTGAAAAAGAACAACATGAGGATGTGCAATTTAAAAGTGTAGATGGAGGTCTATACGCTCTATACCAATTTTATGATGAACCTCATAAATTAAGTGAAGTGTATCGATATATGTACGCAGTTTGGTTACCAAATAGTGAATATAGTGCAGATTATGATAGGGATAATTTAGAGTTTTGTATGAACAATGTTGCAGAAGACCTAGAAGGAAAATTAAAGGTTGATTTATTTGTGCCAATAAAAAAGAATAAATAATAAGTAGTATAAATTATAAGCGGTATTAAAAAATTGTTTTTTAATAGTATAAAACCCACTCTTAAAAATAGTTGAGAGTGGGTTTTATGTTGTTATTGAGAAAAAAGTTTACTTTAATTAATATGAATATTTGTTTATATGAT
>NZ_BOQB01000404.1 GCF_018332475.1 Bacillus sanguinis
TAAAGTTTCACTTTATCCTAACAAAAATCCCCGATTCAAATCATCCCTCGGGTCTACAACGAATTGATGAAATCCTGTAATAAATGCATTTCCCGTTACTTTCGGAACGACAGCTTCGTATGTATGTACCGCTGTTACCGACAATACTTCTCCTTCAAATTTCCCGTCAGTAATGCATTCATGGATGAAGATTTCTCCTTTTTGTAAAGCGTCTCTTTCAAAAAGAGTTGCGATTCTTGCGGAAGTTCCTGTGCCGCAAGGAGAACGATCTACTTGCCCGTCAGCGAAAATCGTTACATTTCGTAACGTAGCGTCTTCCTCTTTCGGTTCATCTGAGAAAATAACGCCGTATATTCCTTTTAATCCTTCTTCAAGTGGATGTTTTACTTCCATTTGACTCTCGATGTAGTGCTTAATTTTCCCGCCCCACATTTGAATTGCAGCTAAGTCTTTGAAATCTACTTTCAAACCAAATTCTTTACTGTCTACTACTGCATAAAATGCTCCGCCAAACGCGATATCTACTTGAAATTCATAGTCATCTATTTTAATAGGGACGTCTTTTTTGTATACAAATGAAGGAACATTTTCAAACGATACGGACTCTACTTCACTTCCATTATATGTTGCGTACGCAATGACTTCCCCAGCTGGACTATCAATAATGAACTTCTGCTTTTCACCTGTCACTTCAAACATACCAGTCTCAATTCCGACTGTAATAACAGCAATAATGCCGTGACCACACATCGTACTCCATCCTTCATTGTGCATAAATAATACGCCAAAATCAGCGTGTTCACTTGCAGGTGGGGTAATGATACAACCGTACATGCCGTGATGTCCTCTCGGTTCATACATAAGAATTTCGCGAAGATGATCCAAATGTTCCATGCAGTACGCGCGTCTTTCTAGCTGCGTTTCTCCTTTTATTTCTGGCACGCCGCCTGTAATAATTCGAAGCGGTTCTCCAGCTACGTGAGCATCAATTGTCGTGTACACTTTACTAACCTTCATTTCTATCTCTCCCCTATATGTTGAT
>NZ_BOQB01000405.1 GCF_018332475.1 Bacillus sanguinis
ATTACGGAAAATATGTAGATAAAAAGAGAAATTAAACAAAAAACTAAAATGTATCACAAAATCAAAACGTCAAAAGATATTAAAATATGTAAAAAAAGAATGACCTTAGACAACATCTCTATTTTAAGAATGGAACTATCCTTGTTGAATAAAACTCGATATTCCGCAAACACTACCTGTAGTGTAGCCTGCTTCTTACCCAGGTTGTACTTCTTACCATAAAAAAGAGCAGTCATGAAATAACTGCTCTTTTACTTTTAACATACTTTTTTAATTTTTGTTCATAACATACTTAATCCATAATACAGTTTAACCAAATTTCATTTCAAAGTTTTTAGTTTCAAAAAATCCGGTACATCCCATGCCCTTACTATATTATTAACTTTTGTTCTCTGTCTGCTACCCCTAGACCATTGCAAACAAAGTATAAAAATTAGAACAATATCAATGAAATCCCCACCATAATACATCAGCACGCCCCCAATTTCAGCTTGTTCAGTAACTACACCAGCAGGCGGATGAGCATATATGTATTTTGATAATATCCCATGACCAGCTGATGCAATTATTAAAATAATTGATCGGTACATATAGCTATACCTATGGGATATTAAATCCACATAAATCATTGATGTGGTAAACAGATATCCTGCAATAAAAACGTGGAAATGTATGAACAAATGAAGAAGTATACTTTCGTGCATCATCGAGTATAAGCTAGTCGTATAGAGAATCCATAGTCCCCCTAAATTAAGCAAGGTTGCAATAATTGGATGAGTAAGAATTTGTAGAGGCCTACTCTTTAGTATCCTTGAAAGACGTCGTGCTGCTTTCACATTGAGCGTTCGTAAAAAAAGAGTCATTGGAGTAGCTAATGCTATAAAAATTGGAGCAAGCATCCCAAGGAGTAAATGCACGAGCATATGCACTGTGAAGTCATTATGAGCACGATGAGCTAAGGGCCCAACAACTGCTATTGCCACACAAATAAGTCCTAAAACCCAGAAGACACTTCGATATAACGGCCATCGTTTGTAATAGTGGTTTGATAAAATCGTGGCTACTATATAAATGATTAACATAATTAAAATGAATACGAATAGTAAAATATCCAGTGCATTCCATATTTCATGATGAAAATGGTTATTGTTCATTTAAGCTTTTACCTCTCAATAATCTTTCATCAGTTCTTGTCTGAAAAACTAGCAGAATGCCAATTAAAAGCATTACAGTCGCAATTATATTCCATATTACGTCGTAGATAAGAACATTATCTACGTATCGAATCTGATGTATTTTCATTAGTTTGTGTTGAATTATACCGTCATATAATTGAAATCCACCACTACCAAGCATTAATCCGCTCCACCATCTTTTCAACCAAAATGCATTTCTACGACGAAGATCAGCAACCATAAACAAGGAACCAATCGTTGCAAACCAACTAAAAGCATGAAAAAGACCATCTGAAATGAGTCCAATATCTGTTGTAGATTTATCATAGAAATGGTGCCAATGCAGCAATTGATGAAAAATAGTTTCATCTATAAAAGCTACTAACCCTAGCCCAAACAAGATACCTGACCATAGATTACGTGTCAAATAAACAGAAGAGATTAAATAGCTTGTATTATCGGTTTTGGTAACCATTAAATCCTATCCTTTCCACTAATGTATATTCTTATTTTTCCCAAAAGAAAAACGTGCTAAACATACTTAGTGTCAAAGGAAAATAACATTCAATTAGATGTATCATATAAATACTTATTCTCAAGCATATTTAATATTTGATTAAAACTCGCTAAAAAAGCTTTAAGGGGTTCACCATTCTAAAATAGCGCTAGTAT
>NZ_BOQB01000406.1 GCF_018332475.1 Bacillus sanguinis
ATGCTGATCTGTACTACATTCCCTTATTCCTTGTATGCTATATTTCTATTCTTCTTTTTACTTAAACAAACTGCTCAATATTATTTGTTGCAACTTCTTATGAATGTGTAACTACAATTTTGCACTTCTCTTCTTTATATGCTAGGAACACTACCAAAGGATTTCCCTGCTCCTCTGTAAAAAACCTTACTTTTAAAAAGTAAGGTTTTTTGTATTTATTCATTAGCGATATAAGCATTCTTATAAGTATAAACACCACCAAATTGATGCTTTTCAATTCCCTTTACGTAATCCTTTTGTACATATGCTGAACCAATATGATACAGCGGCGCTACAGCTGCATCTTCTAATAATACCTGCTCAGCTTCTAGCAATGCTTCCCATCGTTTCTCTGGTTCTAGTACAAAATCAGTTTTCGCTTTCTTTATTAATTCATCATAACGAGAATTAGAGTAATTCATTTTATTATTCGGATTACCTGTCGTAAATAATTCTAAATAACTAATTGGGTCTTTATAGTCAGGTCCCCAATTTGCCATAGTTATATCGTAATCACCTGTTTGTTCTAACTGTAATTTTTGCTTAAATGGCTGTTGTTTAATTTGTATCGTTAGTCCTTGTAAATTCTTTTCTAAATCACCTTTTATATATTCTGCCATACGTTTTGCATTATCTTGTTCAAACGTTAATAACTCGAGGTTTACTTGTTCTACTCCAAGCTCTTTTTTCGCTTCTTCCCAAATCTTTTTCGCACTTTGTACATCATATAAAGAAAGGTTTCCGTTTTCTTTCCTAAAATCTTTTCCCGTTTCTTCATTGATATGCCCAACTGGTACTAGCCCAGTTGCAGGTTTTGCTCCATTATTAATAAAATGAGCGACGAAATCTGCTTTATTTAGCACAAATGAAATAGATTGACGCACCTTTTTATTTGCCAATGCATTATTTTTTTCATTAAAACGTAGCATAGCAATTCCAGGATCGCTCGACATATGTAATTCCTTATTCCCTTTATACTTGTCTACAAATTGTGAATTAATAGGTACTCGATCCAAATCACCAGCTTCATATAAATTCACTGCCGTCATTGTGTCTTTTACAATATGAAAGTTTATCTCGTCTAACTTCACTTTCTTTTCATCCCAATACGTAGCATTCTTCTTTAATTGAAACTCTTGTTCATGCTTCCATTTCTCTAATATAAATGGACCGTTATATAGGAGATTACTAGGTTCCAATGCATAGTTCTTTCCTTGTTCTTTCAAAAATGATTCATGCTGTGGTAGGTATATAGGTAGTGCTAACAACTGTAAAAAATAAGGAATTGGCTGTTCTAGTTCCACCTCTAACTTATAATCATTTATAACCGTAACCCCAAGTTCATCAAGAGGCATCGTCCCCTTATTAATCTCTTTCGCATTTTTCACATAAAAGAGCATGGACGCATATTGAGACGCTGTTTCAGGAGCAATTGCACGTTTCCACGCAAACATAAAATCATGAGCTGTCACCTTGTCACCATTTGACCATTTTG
>NZ_BOQB01000407.1 GCF_018332475.1 Bacillus sanguinis
CCAAATACATTTGATTATATTTACGCTGGTGCTGTCGGTTTACAAATAGATTTAGCGGAGGCGCGTTTAACTGCTACAAAATCAGTAATAGTAAGTTAAAAATTGAAAACTTTAATAAAATTTTTTATCCTAATAGGAGTGAATTCTATTGGCTTTTGTTCAAGCTTACGGTAAAAATGATAACTTATTTATGATGCATACAGGCAATACGATGGGAATGCGAGGTACTGCTAATACAAACTTTGCTTATAATGCACTTATTACATTAAATACTGACACCACTTTCGGAGGGGTGCCTTCATCGACGGATCCAAATACATTTGGAGGTACGACGAATGATTGGACATTAGATGGCTCATGGGCTGAATTAAATCCATCAACTACTATTGTTCCAGCAACGGCAGTTGTAGATTTTGCATTACTTGTTTGGTCAGGTGGATTGGATGCAGCTGTTACAACTGCTATTGTTGATGCGAATCCTCCCAATTTAGTTACGCCTGATGGAACGAGTACACAAGTGACAATTAATTCAGCGTGGTCATCACAAGGAACGAATTTACCTTTTATAGCCAATGTATATAATCGAGCGGCAGACGTTACATCTTTACTACAAGGGTTACCTAATCGAGCAGCAGGAAGATATAGTGTAACAAGATTACCTACGCGTCAGCCAGTTGGTTATGGTGCAGGATGGTCGTTGATTGTTGTATATCGTGATTCTTCATATCCGATGAGAAATGTGAGTTTATTTCCAGGTTTTTTATTATCAGGTACACCACAAACCCTTTCTGGATTTTTCACACCAGCTACAGGGACAGTGACAGCAAGAGCTTTTGTAATGGCGGTGAATGGTGATCCCAATTTTATAGGTGATAACTTTCAATTAAATTCTGTAACGTTAACGGGGCCGGATAATCCGTCAGGGAACTTTTTTAGAGGGCAAGTAAATGATATTAATGGAAATTTAAATACAATTGGTAGTTTTGCAGATCGGAATTTTTCTGGAACGACTACAACTGCAAATGCAAGAGCTGAATTTGATATTACAAATGTAAATGCTACAGGTTCTATTGCACCAAATACGACATCTACACAAGTAAATATTACAGGTACTGGGGATACAATTTATACAAGTGCGGTTGGATTACAAATAGACTTGGCGGAGGCTAAATTAACAGCAGTAAAATCAGTAACTGTAAGTTAAAAAAGATTGCTATAAGCTAGCAATCTTTTTTATGAGGTGGATTTTGTTAGTAAGGATTGATAATGAGAATAATCAATCTTTTTTTCTTGTAGTTTTTTTACTAAAAATTTATGATCACGCTTCGGTGTAGCAATAATATACCCTTTAATAATTAAATCTTGTGTAATTTGAGAGGCTTTTTCTTGTAATGCCAGTTCTCCGATTTTACCAGCAATTTTTGATTTAGCAACATCGCGAAATAGTTCTGGAACAGGACTGACGAGCTCTTCTAACAATTGTTTTTGTTCGTCATCCCATAAATGCCTCGTTTTATTAATATAGTGCTCTTCCCAATCTAAAATAGACATACCATCTTCTTTCGGTAGTCGTTTTAGGAATTTTCTGAACATAAAGTATCCACCGATAGACATAAGTCCTAATAAAATAACAGTCCATAGCACAATAAACCAACTGAACCATCCTTCGAGCAAGCGTATCCCCCCTTAATGATTACGGTTTTCTTTTATTCATATTATAAACAGTGAGATTCATAGAAAGCAAGAACGCTTGGTCATTTTGACCAAGCGTTATCATTTAAACGAAGTATAGTTGTTCAACACATAAATTATTATTATCTTCTTCAATATACTCAATAATAAGTGTGCCAACTTTACGATCTTTATCTTCAGTTGTGAAAATAGAGTAAGAAGTAAAACGTGCTGTTGATAGGCCGCTTATATGTGTAGGTAAAGCAATGTAGTCGTTATCGCGGAAGAATTCCATCAGTTCAATATCCTCAAATTCTTTTCGGTCAACTTGTTTGTTTGTATAGCGGCGTTGAAGTTGTTTTAAAGACTCATTCCAAGAAATTGCTTTTGTGTCGTATACCATTGTCTTATCTCCTTACTGTATGTAATCATTAAGAACATACGTTCTAATCTAGTATACTCTTTTTATTAGAAAAGGGAAAGCAAAAAATAATGTAAGCTTGGGTTTCCAAGCTTACAATATTGATGCGTCCGTCATAATCTCTATTTTTTTATTATAAGTTACATAAGAATAAGAAACAAGATGATATATATTTCGTTGATAGTTTTCAAAATTCTGTATATTATAAATGTACTAAAGTGCAAGGGAATGAAAGGTATGGCGTATATAATTTCACTCCAAGGACCGATGGCAAGCGGGAAAACGACATTGGCTAAAAGGCTAGAGCAACGCGGACTTTCAGTTGTATATGAAAATCCTTATCCAATTGTAGAAAAGAGAAAACAATTAAAGTTGGATATGACGTCAAAAGAAGGGTTTATTCTAAATCAAAAAATGTTTATGGAAGCAAAAATAAAGGAGTTTCAAAATGTGAAAGGTTCAGTTGTAATTTTTGATCGTGGACCAGAAGACATTGAGTTTTATACACTTTTTTATCCAGCGATTATAGGAGAAGAGTGGGATATAGAAAATGAATTGAAAGATGAATTATATCGATTAAGAGAATGTCGTTCAGATGCTATTTTTTATTTAGATGTGACGAAAAAGAATGTATATAATAGAAAAAATAATGATAGGACAAGAAAACGAAGTACATTTGAGGAGCAATTTAAATTAGTAGAAGCTGAAAAAGAATGGTATAAACAATTTCTTGTAACTTATGTGGACACGAATACATTAACAGTGGATGAGTTAGAATCATATTTTATGGGCTGGTTAAAGGAGAAAGGACTATGAAAAAAATAATATTATTCGTATATCCAACATTTGCGGAGTTTGAAATAACGGTAGCTACAGCATTGCTGAAAAATAAATTTGAAATCATTACAGCGGGTTTAACAAAAGAAATGATTATAAGTGAAACAGGTTTGCAAGTACAACCACATATAGAATTAAGAGAAGTGCGTGTAGAAGAATATGAGGGGATTATTATTCCAGGCGGAGATGAGATACATATGAAGGATGCAGAAGTACTCTTTTCGGTCATTCGTCAATTTCACGAACAAGAAAAATTAGTAGCTGCTATTTGTGCTGGACCCTATGCGCTAGCAAAAGCAGGCTTATTCAAAGTAATCTCGTATACAGTGACTATAGATTATAAAAAATTAGATTGTTTTCCAGTAGAAAATTTTGTGTATGAAGAAGTTGTGAAACATTCAAATATTATTACAGCACAGGGGCATGCATTTGTACCCTTTGGAATAGCGATTGCCTCTTATTTTGGAGTAGCGAATGAACATAATACAAATTTTTATGGTGGTAAGGGTAATGTAATGATGGAGAATTTGTTATGAGAAAACGTGAAAAAGCTAGCGAATGCTAGCTTTTTCTTTTTGACATCGATAAATTGCTAATGTTTTTGGATCACGCCATATACCGTTATGAAGTGACAATTCATTTTCTACTTCTTTTTTTAGCCATTCCTTCATTTCGGCGTGAAGATATGTATTATCAGGTATATTTAGCGATGGAAACATGCTAGAAATATAGTTTACAATCGGAGTAGCATGATGAAAAATGAGAGCATTATGAATAACTGCTTCTTCAACAGTTGGAAAAATAGACTGTAATATTTCTTTACCATTTTCTAAACAAAATGGAGTGACTGATGATGTTGTTTTCGGTAGATCAAATGCGTCTAACATGCGGTTGCACATTTCAACGATACGAGGTAATGTAGCGTCAGAATTTGTTGTAGCTAAAAGTGAGCCACCAGGACGAATTACTTTATGGAATCCTTGAATTGTTTTTTCGACATCTTTCATGTGATATAACATATGTCTTGCGACGATCCAGTCGTAGCAATTAGCTTCGAAAGGAAGTTTACCAGCGTCACCTAGTCTCCATTCAATTATGCTATTCTTTATTGCAGCTTCAGAAAGCATCGTTTTCGATTGATCAAAACCGGTTAGTTGGCCTTTATGCCCTTTAGTGTGTAAAAGGGAAAGAAAATTTCCATTAGCACACCCAACCTCTAATATTTTTCTTCTCCTTGAAGTTGTAAATGTTCCATGACGAGTTCATCTAAATTCACTTGTTTTTCTTCGTAATGTTTATGCGTATCAATACGTATTTGTAAATGGTTGCTTACATTGTATTGGCGTTTTACATCATTCATTTTTTCGCATTCCACCTTCGTGCAAAATTGCTGAATCGCATGTGTTAATACGTCGGTTTTCTTTAAACCTTCATATTGAAGTGCAGATTCAAACCTTTCAAGTAATTTTTCTTCAATTCGAAAATGAATGTCTTTTCGCTTTGTCATTGAAATATCGCCCCCTTGCATCTGTTAGTGAGACTATAGCACGCCTGAAAAAATTGTGTAAATCATTTGTGTACACAAATGAAGAAGATGAAAAAATGTTTGAATGTGAGTTTAAACTATTGACGACTTAACCGTTTTCATATATTCTTAAATTAAGAAATATTCAAATAATTAAAAAGAAATGAGAGAGTCACATGCTTCTTCAAGGAACACATCGAATTGGTCGTATGGCCATGCTGTTGGCACTTGCGGATGAGAATGAAAGCCCTGTATTATCTATCCCAAAAGGTTGGAAGTATTGTACGGGGAAAGTGGGTTCGATGAATTCGCAAAAGGTTGTCGCAGCAATGGAAACAGCGGCTAAGAGCAACCAAGTTATTGAAACAGACGTTTACAGAGAAACACATGCACTTTATCATGCAATAATGGAAGCTTTGTACGGAGTGACGAGAGGTCAAATTCAGTTAGCAGACGTTCTTCGTACAGTAGGACTTCGCTTTGCGATTGTGCGCGGTACACCATACGACGGAAAAAAAGAAGGCGAATGGGTTGCTGTTGCATTATATGGAACGATTGGTGCACCTGTAAAAGGATCTGAGCATGAGGCGATTGGTTTAGGAATTAATCACATATGATTTGCCCATAGTCTATTAGTTAGAAGGGGGCCTTACTTTTTTAGGACAGAAGTCTGTCTTAAAAAGATAAGGTCCCCTTTTGCCTTTTTAAGGAGGAAAAAAGAATGATTACGTTAACAGGACACACATTGACAATTGAAGAAATGAAGAGGCTGTTACTTGAAGGGGAAGGTGTAACAGCTTGTCCAACTAGTATGCAAGAGGTGGCAGAGTGCCGCGAAGTAGTTGAGAAAATTGTAGAGGACGGAAAGGTCGTTTACGGTATTACAACTGGATTTGGAAAGTTCAGTGACGTGCTTATTCAAAAAGATGATGTAAAGGCACTTCAACACAATTTAATTCAATCACATGCATGCGGGATAGGCGATCCATTTCCTGAAGAAGTATCACGTGGTATGTTGATTTTACGAGCGAACACGATGCTTAAAGGGGTATCTGGCGTTAGACCGCTTGTTGTAAATATGCTTCTTGAGTTTGTAAATCGCAAAATTCACCCGGTCGTTCCGCAACAAGGTTCACTTGGTGCGAGTGGAGATTTAGCACCTTTATCCCATCTTGCACTTGTATTATTAGGCGAAGGTGAAGTGTTCTATAAGGGGAAACGCGTTCATGCGATGGTCGCCCTTACTGAAGAGGGCCTTGAGCCAATTGAACTTGAAGCGAAAGAAGGGCTTGCATTAATTAATGGTACGCAGGCGATGACAGCACAAGGAGTTCTTTCTTATATAGAAGCAGAAGCAACTGCTTACCAAGCTGAATTAATTGCTTCAATGACAATTGAAGGGTTACAAGGCATTATTGATGCATTTGATGAAAATGTTCATAAAGCACGTGGTTATAAAGAGCAAGTGGAAGTAGCGAGCAGAATTCGTGACATCCTCCATGATAGTAAATTAACAACAAAACAAGGAGAACTACGGGGACAGGAT
>NZ_BOQB01000408.1 GCF_018332475.1 Bacillus sanguinis
GTATCATCATTAGAATCAAAAAAATTATAATTAGTAAAAGAATGGCAAGAATTTTATATTAAAAATAGGAGTGAGTGAAGATGGCATATTTATTACAAGTTGATTTTCCGTTTGAAGGTCCTTTTGGTGAAGAAATGGAAAAAGGATTTTGGGATTTAGCAAAAAGTATTAACGAAGAAGAAGGATTCCATTGGAAAATATGGACTGAGAATCAAGAAACAAAAGAAGCTGGAGGCATTTATGTATTTGAAGAAAAACAAGATGCTGAAAAATACGCTGAAATGCACAAGAACAGACTGGAAGCAGCTGGTGTTAAAGATATTAGAGTAAGAATTTTTAACATCAATGAAAAGTTAACGGAACTGAATCGTGGGTATTCTAAATAATTCCGAAAGTCAGGCAAGCATAAAAGGAGGGGATAATCCCCTTCTTTTTTTATTTCTTAAATTGATGATGAGGGACTCGCACAAATCCCTATATAAATAGGGATTTGTGTATCGGTATATTGTTCCTTGGAAAAGGATGTATGAAGTCTAATATATGAGAGTTCTTACATTTGTGAAAGTCATGTGGGAAAAGTTGTATTTAAATAATTATTTATAAAAGGGTACGCCCCTTACTGGGAGGTAAGGGGCACAGGAAATGCAAATTTATTTGTAATTTGCTAAGTTGATTATAACACATATACTTGTCTATACATGTTACAAAAATGTGAACATATCTGTTGATTAGTAACTAGAGATAACGAAGGTTGGATGAATTAAGCTGTTTTTAAAGGGGTATAACAGAGAAAATACAAGAAAAGACCTAATAACAGGTCCATTTTTGTTATTGTTTTTCAGACTTCCCTTGTTCTAGAATGTATGCTTCTTCTTGTTCCGGTGTCGCTAATTCGTATGCTTGACCAGTGCTGTTATTTTCCCATTCCCATAATAAATTGTGCTCCTCAACGGATTGAGAGAAATCACCTTCATACCAACGAACCAAAATTTTGAGGTACTGTTCTTTATGTTGTAAGGTTCCACTATTACTTTCATCAATTACTCGACGTACTGTTTCGATGTTTTCTGGAGTCATTTTAATAAATCCTTGTTTTTCGTGAGATAAGACTTTTTGATGAGTCATTTTGTGCATTGCATTGATTATATGACGATCAGAATTGAGGTCAAGTATTACATCTTCCCCTTTAATTCTTTCAGTCTGCTTTTCCTTAACGTCTGAACCTGTATATGTACCGACTTTGTAACCAGTAAAAATACCAACTGCTATAGCAATAACTAAGCTTGATGTGATTTTAATCCACTTTTTCAAAATTCGTCCCCCCCCTTTTATTGAAGTGTACCATAAAAGAAGAGCTATATACTTCCATCTGTCTGTATGATTTACATAAAGCAGCATTATCAGTAATCAATGATGCATAACGTGCGATTATATAAGCATTTATTATCCTGAAGATTTTAAAATAAAACCTACCTAATTATAGAAGTGATTTGAACGTAAGGAAATTGTAAGAAATGGATAAGAAAAAAGAAATTTTTATTGTATAGGATACAAATATAGAGAAGCGTAAAAGAGGGAGGATAAATAGGATACATTTATACGAAAAACAAACTAGTAATAAGAGCATTCTATTGGTGGCAATTACTGAAAGAACAGCAACTAAAACAAATACTCACTACAGTTCCTGCAGGAAAGGGAGGAATCAATGGATATGGTCTAGGAATCTATGAAATTAAACTTCTTAACGTTGTCTCGATATGGGGACATACAGGTGCTATTCCAGGGTTTGATACTTTTGCTGGAGGTAGGCATATGTTGATGGCAATTTGAACAGTATTGGTAGAGCCGAAAATACGGGCCTTTTAAAAGTATTTTACTTGTTGAATTTAGACAGTAGGGATAAAGGCAGAATAGTAGTTTATGTGATGTTTGTAATTGAACAAATAAAAGATGAAATTGATCATTTATCTAAGGAGGAATTTTTTTATGGAAAATAAATTATCTGGAGTATTAGCCGCTACCTTAGCTCTAACAATGAGCCTACCAACAGGAGCGATAGCGTCTTCTAGCAGTAAGACTCCAGTTGTATCTAGCCAAGAAGTTGCTAGCAAAGATTTGGAGAAGATTGCTGCAGAGAACGCCACGCTGCTCACGGAGTCCTATGAGACGACTAGTGTACAGTATGCGCTGATTGATAATGGTAAACTTATTGTGTCGGGGCAGACAGGTAAGAACGACATAGAAGGGAAAGAGCCACTAACTAAAGATACTCTATACGGAATTGGTTCAACCAGTAAAGTATATACAGCTGCGGCTGTTATGAAACTGGTAGACGAAGGAAAAGTTGATTTGGATGCTCCTGTTGCCCGCTATATACCTGATTTCAAAATGAAAGATAAACGATATAAGCATATTACACCGCGTATGCTGTTGAATCACTCCTCGGGTTTGCAAGGTTCGACGTTCAATAATGCATTTTTATTTAAAGATAATGATGCTTATGCTCATGATATATTGTTGCAACAATTGTCCAACCAAAACTTGAAGGCAGACCCTGGTGCGTTCTCAGTATACTGTAATGACGGTTTTACACTGGCTGAGATCTTGGTAGAAAGAGTCAGCGGTATGAGTTTTACTGAATTTCTACATCAAAAGTTTACAGAGCCATTAAAACTGAATCATACGATAACATCGCAAGACAAATGGGAAGACGAAAAGCGGGCTGGACTGTATTCTCCGACATACCAGGGACAGCTACCAAGTGAAATGGTGAATCTAATTGGTACGGGAGGAATCTCTTCTACTGCAGAAGATGTGGTGCGATTCTCACAAATATTTATGGGAAAGGGAAAAGAAATTCTCTCTAATAAAGCAGTCAAGGCGATGGAACAAGAAGAATATAAAAAAGGAATGTGGCCGGGAGATAGCGGAAATGTGTTCAACTATGGACTTGGCTGGGATAGTGTGAAACTATACCCATTCAGTGAATATGGGATAAAAGCGTTGACTAAGGGTGGGGATACGATACTGCAACATGCTACATTGGTCGTGCTTCCAGAACAGAAGATGGCAGCAGCTGTATTGTCCTCCGGCGGGAGCAGCATGACAAATCAACTGTTGGCAAATAAATTACTGCTAGCTAGGCTTAAAGAGAAAGGGGCAATTAAGGATATAAAACCAGATAAATCCTTCGGCAAGCCAGTCAAGGCTAAAGTGCCTCAAGATGTGGTAAAAAAAGCAGGATTGTATGGAAATAGCTACAGCGATTTCAAAATAGAAATTACGAAGAAGGGAGAACTGTTTTTACCAACTAAACCAGAAGAAAAATATGTATATACGGCGGATGGAAGCTTTATAAATGAGAAGGGTACTTCCAAGCTTAACTTCGTCACTGAGAAGAATGGAAAAGTTTATTTGAGAGAGAGCACATATGAATTATCACCGGGATTGGGGCAAAATGTGCTGACTCACTATTTAGCCCAGAAATTAGAAAACAATGTGTTACCGAAGAAAACAGCTGCTGCATGGGCGAAGCGCGAGGGTGGCAAATTCTACCTCGTTAACGAAAAATTTAATTCTATGAACTATCTAGGACAACTAATGCCTCTTAACACACAAATTACGATCAAGGATGGGTATTGGGACGGCAAAAAAATCACAGGTCCGAATACGGCGACGCATCAAATTCAGATTCCTGTGATGAATGGGCGGGATACAAAGGAAGCCCATTTCTATACAGAGGATGGTACTGAATATATGGAAATGTCCAGCTTTTTATACGTCAGTGAATCTAACGTAAAATCCCTTGATACAGGTCAATTATCGAAAGTTACATTGCAAAAAAATGGGCATGCGAAATGGTTTACGGTCCCGCAAGAGGCAGCAGGGAAAACGATGAATGTGGAGTTGCCATCAGGAAGTTCATTCGCGGTGTATGATAAGAATGGAGTATGCGTCAATTTTACCGTCGTTAGTGGCAATAACAAAGTGAAGCTACCAGAGAACGGAACGGTTGTATTTGCTGGTGCACCGAACTCCGAATTTACCGTCTCATTGAACTAGCTACAACTCGGGATAGACTTCAATAAAACAATGCGACATGGAAAAGATATTTTATTTGTATCTTAAGTATTCCCTTAAATGATATTACACCTAAATTCTTAGCTTGATAGCAATGGGATAGCATTACATGCCTATCAACCTAAGAAAATAAATCATCTCCATATCCATCAAGCTAGTAAAAATAAATACCCCAAAAATAGTGAAATCGACATCCCCAGAGTAAGAATGTAAAAAATTATTGTTTAGGGGGCAGCATAAAACCTTAGCTTGATAGCGATGTGGCGCTACCCAATAAAAAGAAATAGGAGAGAACATCCTATTTCTTTTTATTAATATAACAAAATGTAATGAATAGATCCAAAGTAATGATAATAATTAGAAGTAACAAGTGTATAAGTGCATCAGTTTTTCCGTTTAGTAAAGACTTAACAAAGAAATCCCATTCTGTTTCATAGGGAGGTTCTGACCAATTTCGTTGCAGTCCTAACACCATTCCATTTATGAAATAGAAAATGCTTAATAGAATCCTTCCAATAAATAAGGCAGCTACTTTTATATTCCACTTCTTTATCAAGATTATATAAAGAAGTGGAAATAATATAAGTATCCAAAAAACGATAATAAAAACTGTATTCATCAGCTTCTACTCCTTTTGTGGATTATAAAGTTATGATCCCGCTAATTGTGGGTTGATTAAAGCTTCACCTTACCCCGCTATTTGCCGGGCAGTAAGATCCCACTTCAAAATTCAGCGAAAGAAAAGAAGTTAGGTGGGAATCAACTGCCCGTTAATGCCCAATGATTAAAGTTTCACTTTATCTCTCCGTCTCAAAAAACTCAATCCATTCCCCATCAGGACCAGCGAAGAATATGTAACTTGTTCCATCCGGTAATGTTTCGATTTCTTCTCCTAGTAAAAATGTTACGCCGTGTTTCTTGAGTCTTTCGATTTCTTCTTTTAATGAATCTACTTTAAAGCAAATGTGATGTACTTTTCCTTCTGCCGGAAGAGAGGAGTTGTAACCTTCAATGAGTTCCAGTATCGTTTCCTTCGATTCTTCCACACCTAAAAAAGCGAGTTTTAAGTCTGGGTTTGGATGTCCCATTCGTTTAATAAGCTGTAAGCCAACTACTTTTTCATAAAAAGTAATAGATGTTTCTAAGTTTGCAACCATAAGTCCAACGTGTTCGATTCTTCTAACAGGCATGTAGATTCCTTCTTTCTGAAAATTATATACAATATGTTATTGAAAATTAAGAAAATAAGCAAGATAAAAACCTTACAAATTTTAGCGTGTTATATGGTATAGTGAGAAAGTATGTTTGGGGAGAAGGAAGGAGATTATACGATGAATACACCTACTCAAACTCCTTCATTATCGGAAACGATGAAAGAGTGGCATTATGCATTAGCGTATGAAATTAAACATTGGAAAACGATAGGTGGTAGTAAAATTTCTATCATGAACGGTCGTTTTTTATATACAGATTATGAAAGTACAGTATACGTATTTCAACTTATTTCGGAAGTAAGCTTACCTGAAGGTTCACCAATTCGAATTGAGTTCGATGGTGAGGAAGCGACAGGGGAAGTATTATCTGTACATGGATTAGAAATAGAACTGAAATTAAATGACTATATACAAGGTGAAATACGAGAAGCTGTTTTATACAGTGAACCGTGGCAATTGTTAGAACAGTTACAAGAGCGATTAAAAGAGGCACATAAAGATAAGTTAAAACGCAATCGTATAAAGCGTCTTGTTGATGGGACGAGCAGTCCGAAACATATTGAGAAGATGAAAAATCCGAAAAATGAATTGGCGTATCGTTCGTTTTACAACCCGACAACGTACGTGTGGGGACCACCTGGAACAGGGAAGTCTTACAATTTATCACGTATTATTTCGGCGCATTATCAAAAAGGAAAATCGGTACTTGTGTTAGCGCATAGTAATGCAGCAGTGGACGTATTAATGAGTGAAGTAACGAAGCAAATTGAGAAGAAAAAGAAATGGACGCCTGGCGAAATTGTTCGTTACGGTTATAGTCAACATGAACATATAAGAAATCATGAAACGTTACTTACGTCGAAGTTAGTTGAAACGACGAACGGATCTTGGGGAGAAGAAAGACTTTATTTAGAGGAAACACGACAAGATCTTCGTGAAAAGATTTTATCATATAAAGCGACTTCTGCTGATAAGAAGCGTATACAAGAGATTGAAAGTGATCTTCGAAAGCAAAAAGCGAAAATTAAAGAAGTAGAAAAAGAATACATTGAAAATGCGAAAGTAATTGGCGCAACTTTATCGAAATGTGCCATTGATTCACTGATTTATGAGCGTACATTTGATTTAGTTGTCGTAGATGAAGTAAGTATGGCATATGTCCCGCAAATTGCATTAGCTGCTTCACTTGGAAAACGCATCGTCGTTTGTGGGGACTTTTTACAGTTACCTCCAATTGCGATGGCGAACCATGAACTCGTTCGAAAGTGGCTCGGGGAAGATATGTTTTACCATGCCGGGATTGTTGAGTCCGTCAATAAATCAGAAGCACATCCGAACCTTTTTATGTTGCAGGAACAAAGACGTATGCATGCGGATATATCGAAGTTTACAAATTCATTTATTTATAAAAATAGAGTGTATGATCATCCGTCTGTTTCAGAACGTAAAGAACTTGCGCAATTGCAGCCTTTCGCAAATGAAGCGAGTATTTTATTTGATACGAGCCAAATGGGCGCCTTTTCGTTAAAAGACGCTGCTTCAGGGTCACGTTTTAACATTATGTCTGGTTTAGTAGCGATGCAAATGATGTTAATCGGACTGTTAGATGGTGTGCAATCAATTGGTGTTGTGACACCTTACAGAGCGCAGTCTCGCTTTTTATCAACATGTATTAGAGAAATGTTACAGAGAACGAAATACCAAAACATACCTGTTTTAGCAGCGACAGTTCATAAATTCCAAGGTTCTGAAAGAGATATGATGATATTTGATACAGTGGATAGTTATCCGCAAGAACGCCCTGGTGTGTTATTCTTTGACCATAAAAATCATCGCCTCGTCAATGTAGCAGTGACAAGAGCGAGAGGGAAGTTCATTCAATTATCTGATTGCCATTATATGCGTAAAAACCTTTCGAGAAAACAAGCATTATCACAATTAACAGCTCATATAGAACGTCACGGAGATGTGTATGATCGTACGACATCAAGACAATTGTGGGAACGAAAAATTTCGAAACGTTTACGCTGGTTTATGGAAATGAATCTTGAAGAACCGAAAGGGCTATTGAAAGATATTTTAGCCGCAAAACGAAAAATTATTATTTCACTTCCAAGTACGAAGCAAGTGGATAAGCGAGTATGGCAAGCATTAATGCGTACAAATGCGCAAATAACAGTGTATAGTGATGGACCAGTTCCACTGAAAAATGTAAAGTTACAAAGGCAAAATAAAGCATTCCCGTTTATCGTAATCGAGGATGAAATCTTTTGGGCAGGCGCACCGCTTACATCTCAAATGATGTTTGAAGGTAGTACGGAATTCCCGTACATATGTGCAAGACTGCAAGCACCAGAAACAATTGGTGTATTAAAAGGATTTTTAGATATCCGGTAAATTCGGATAGGAATTCCTTGACTTTTATTTGAAATGA
>NZ_BOQB01000409.1 GCF_018332475.1 Bacillus sanguinis
AATGTGACTTAGTTTAACCTTCTCGTATTTTTATTTTTTGGGGAAATATAAAGCAAGTAGTACAACAAAAGTAGTTTGTGCTTGCTCAATATGAAGTTAAGAAATGGTAAATAGACCTATAAGAAAGCAATCTTTTTAACAGCACAAATAATTGTATTTACTCATACAGTACTATTATGGTACAATATGGTTACTAATGACGGAAAGGAATGATGGGTGGACGATGATTAACTAATCTTATTTTTAAATGTTGAAATGAAATAAATTTCAATTTATAAAAAATAGGATTAGTCTGCCCAATTCCAAAAAACGGTTTTGCTATTTGATTTGCGTAATAGCTTATTTGGGTATAAATAATGTAATGACTAATCCTGCCAAATTTATTTGGGAGGATTTTTTTATTCTCCCTTAACGAAAGGGATCGGTATTATGAAAGAAATTTTAAAATTAAATGATGTTTATGTTGAAATAAAGGAAAATACTTTGTTAGAGAAAATGAATGTGACAGTAAAACAAGGGGATGTTATCGGATTAATTGGTAAAAACGGTGCTGGTAAATCAACGTTACTTCAATTAATAAATGGGAAGATTGAACCTTCAAAAGGTACTGTTGAATGGATGCAAATGAATATGACAACAGCATATGTTGAACAAGAAAAAGAATCTTTCGTTAGTAAGGATATAATTGCAAAAGAAGCAGAACTGCTTGCGAAATGGGGCGTGCCAACGAACGATTTTCACACTTTAAGTGGTGGTGAAAAGCTGAAAGTTCGGTTAGCAAAAGGATTTGCTAAAAATCCTAATGTCTTAATATTAGACGAACCGACAAATCATTTAGATGAGATGAGTACAGAATTTCTCATTAAGCAAATTAAAAATATGAAAGGTACAGTTATCGTCGTATCACATGATCGATATTTTTTAGATGTTGTTGCGACTAGAATATGGTCAATTGAGGAAAAGAAATTAATTGACCATATTGGTAATTATACGAGTTATATGAAAGCACGTGAGCACAGAAGAATGACGCAGCAGCGTGAATATGAAAAACAACAAAAAAAGATAGAACAAGTAGAAACTCATATAAAAGAATTAAGTTCATGGTCACAAAAGGCACATGCGCAGTCTACAAAACAAGAAGGAGTTAAAGAATTTTATCGTGTAAAAGCGAAGCGCATGGATGCACAAGTGAAGTCAAAACGAAAACGTCTCGAAAAAGAGCTAGAGAAAACGAAGATAGAACGTGTGAAAGAGGAGTATTCAGTTGAATTTTCTATTCAAGCTAGTAAAAAAGTAGGAAAACGTTTCTTAGAAGTAAAACAATTGCGGAAAGAATTTAATAATCGAATATTATTTGAAAACGTTAATTTTACAATTCAACACGGTGAGAAGGTTGCGATTGTTGGACCAAACGGTAGCGGGAAAACAACATTACTGAAGATGATTATGGGAGCGGAAACTACTGAAGGAGAAGTATGGATTTCGCCATCAGCAAACATTGGTTATTTAACACAAGAAGTATTTGATTTACCGCTGGAAAAAACACCAGAAGATTTATTTTTCAAAGAGACGTTTGAAGAAAGAGGAAAAGTCCAAAATTTAATGAAACATTTAGGGTTTGAATCTTCCCAATGGAAAGAGCCAATTCGATATATGAGTATGGGTGAACGAGTAAAATGTAAGCTAATGACTTATATTTTAGATGAAAAAGATGTACTTATTTTAGATGAACCTACGAATCACCTTGATCTTCCTTCACGTGAACAGCTTGAAAATACATTAGCTGAGTATAACGGAACACTCGTTATCGTTTCTCACGATCGATATTTTCTGGAGAAAACAACTAATACAAAACTTGTGTTTGTAAACAATACAATACAAAAGCAGCTCGAAGAACCTACGAAAACAAGAGACGAAATCGAAGAGCTACGTTTAACATTAGAAACAGAGAGACAAGAAGTATTAGGGAAATTAAGCTTTTTAACTTCTAAAGACAAAGAATATAAAGAACTGGATGAACGGTTTATGGAACTTACGAAGCAGATTAAGGCGCTTTAACGTAAGTAAGGGGGATTAACATGGGGGAAGAGAGTGTGACTAATTTATTTAGAATAGATTGTGGAGATATATACCTGCAAGAGTTTACGGTGAAAGATGCAGAGAGTATTTATAAAATAGCAATTCAACCGGAGATAGAAAAGTTTTTGCCAGACTGGAAATCGACGAAAGAACAACGAGTTAATTGGGTTACAAATTATGAAATACCAGAAAACAAAGCGTTTCTTCATGCAGTGAGAACTATGACTAACATAGATGATCACGTATTAAGACTAGGAATATTTAAGAAAACCACAAATGAGCTTATTGGTTGGTGCTGCACAGGCATGAAAGATGAACTCCCTGTACCGAACAGAGAAATTATGTATGCTATTTCAAGTGAATATCATAATAATGGTTATGCTACTAAAGCAACTAAAGGACTGATTAACTATTTGTTTGAAAAAACAAATGTAGATGTTCTTAATGCAATTGCTTTAATTAACAATATAGCATCAAATAAAGTTATTGAAAAATGCGGGTTTATTTATTTGAGTGAACAGGAGATAGAAAATCAACTATATAATCATTATCAATTAAGTAAATCCGAATGGATAAAAAATATTGCTCTGTAAAAGAAATTAAAACGAAATCATTAAAAAGCTTAGAGCTAAAACTCTAAGCTTTTTTACATTCAAATGTATCAGTTAAGCATATTAAAGAGTAGCTTCTGGATAAAGTTGCTTTTTACCGAAAACAGATGCATCAAGTTGTATGTGCGAGGACTATTATATAGGCAACATATTTAAAAAGGTATTTGGAAAATTTTGTCGAATATGTGTACCTATGAAAATAATAAATTCTTACTCAAATCATCCTACAAATGAATGACTTTAGGCTTTAGTAGAAGAATGTATGGCAAAAGTGCAGGCGAGCAAAGGTTTGAATTTAAAATGAACGGTTGAGTGTTAGTGGATTACATGTTTTTAAATATGAAATTATTTAAATGAGGGAGGGGAATGTTTATTATAATTTGGTTTCGTCACTTACCACAGATAAGTATGGATTTGTCAGAATGGACTCCTTTTATACAAAATAATTGGCATCGAAAACATTATATGAAATTTGTACATGTACTTCAAATCATCATTTTTCTAATACCGTATTACTTTGGAGCAGATTTCACCCACATTAATATATTTTATCTCATCATCATAGGCATTTGTGTCTTTATTATTCATGAATTTCTACACATTATTGTTATAAAGAAAAAAGGTGATATTAGCTTAACGTGTAGTGGAATATTTTTTTGGTTAAATACAAATGCAATCCTATCCAAAATAAGATTTTGGATCTTTATGAGTTTGCCTATTATTGTATTATCGG
>NZ_BOQB01000410.1 GCF_018332475.1 Bacillus sanguinis
AATTGGGCTTTTGTTTATTAGAATTTTCCTGACTGTTCCTTTCAAATCATCCCTCTTACGCCTTTTCAGTAATCAGTATTTTCTCTATCGATTCTTGTAACAAATTCTTTATCTCTTCAAAGTTATGATCCTGCTTTTCTCCAGGTTGTACCGTATAAAACTCGGCAAATGAGCGCTCTTTATATCTTGGTACGACATGCATATGATAATGCGTTAACTCATTAAAGATTCCACCGTTTTGACAAATCGTAATTCCATCCGGTTTGTATAATGACTTAATCGCTTTTGCAATAATCTTAGAAGCATCCATAATTGATTTCGCTATAACATCATCTAATTCGTCCACTTCTACAACATGTTGTTTTGGCACAATTAAAGTATGTCCTGGATAGAAAGGTGCATGATCTAAAAAGCATGTTACATAGTCATCTTCATATACTTTATATATTTTTTCCTCTTCGTTTGCTAATTTACAACCTAAACATTCCATCATATTTCCCCTTTATTAAAAACATAAAAACGTGAGAGCCGTATTCTCACGTTTTTATATTTTACTTTATCCCGCATTAACGGGCAGTAAGATCCCTATCTCAAAATTCTGCTGTAAAGCAAAGAAGTGAAATAGGAGATCAACTGCCCGTAA
>NZ_BOQB01000411.1 GCF_018332475.1 Bacillus sanguinis
GCATCACTGGACCTACTGGTAGCACTGGACCTACTGGAACCGTAGGTAGTGCCTCAGCAAAAAGTATTGTTTTTCAAGGAACAAATGCTGGTTTTCAACGTATAGCAGGTTCTCCAGGTGTTGATTCTAACGTTATCCCATATGTAACTGCCGGTGCTGGAAATATAGTTGGTTTTGCTGCGTCTATAAATGTAAATAACTTACCTGCTGCTGTTTATACGATTAATATTTGTAGGAATGTCCCCACAAACCTCACTGCCCCTACTTCTAGTTATATCCTATCTACTATCACCTTAACTAGCACTGACAAAATTACCGGAACTATGGTATTTTCCATTAAACCGACGGATAGTGGATCAGGACAAATTCAAGTGTTTAATCCTACACCAGCAGTAGGTCCCGCTACTATAAATTGGACTAGTATTACAACTGGAAACCCAGTTTCGAGAGGAGATGCTATATCCCTTTATATTAACCCTGGAATTGCTACCAGTGCTGTATATTCCATTTTTCTAATTACTGATATTTAGTTCCCTCTTAAAAGTAATTTATTTAACAAGAAAAGCCCCAATAATTGGGGCCAACAAATAGAAATACAAATGAATTAAAACAAGTAACAGACAAGTTTATTATATACTATTTTTTCAATAATATCCATATTTTGTATTTTTAATTATATATACTATGCCAATAGTGTAAACACTTTCGAATTTTTATTCGCGAAATAAAGGAGATCACTCTCAAATAAGTGATCTCCCTTTTAAAAATAGTTTTTCATGATATCGGCAATATAACCTTCACGGTCGTTCCAATTCCAACTTCACTTTCAAAACTTATTTTACCGTTGTGGTCTTTAATAATTTTTTCTGTAACTACTAAACCTAAACCTGTTCCCGTTTCTTTCGTTGTGTAAAAAGCTTCATTTAGCTTCGGAATTTTGTCTTTTGGAATGCCGCAACCTTCATCCTTAACTTGAACAATGATTGCATCTTCTACAGTCACTTTAATCGTAATCGTTCCGCCAACTGACATTGCTTCAATCGCATTTTTTATTAAATTAAAAAATACTTGTTTTAATCGTTTTTCATCGCATGTAATCGATGGTATGTCTTTACTATAAATAGCTTGTATGTGCACTCCTTGCTTTAAAGCAGGCTTCCCCATAACTCGAATAACATACGCGACAATTTCTTCTATATTATAAATTTCTGATTCTGGTGATTTAGATTTCTCAAATCCACTAAGTTCTGTAGCGATTGTATGAATTCGTTCTACTTCTTGTTTCATAATATCACTATATATTTTATCCTCTGGATATTTAATTGCTTGCTTATTCACAAATTTATCCAAATTAGCTAAAGGTCTTTTAATTTTGTAACCAATAACTGTAGCCATTTTCCCAACAGTTGCTAGCTTTTCTGTTTGTTGTATTTCTTTATCCATCATCTCAAGCGTACGAACGTAAGATCGAAACCTTAAAAACATAATCCAACATAGGATAGTAAATACGCTATATAATGCCATCGGGATTAAAACGAGTGAAGAGTGAATAACGATTCCTATAAGAGCGTATTTTCCAACAAGTATGCTCGGAACTAACCAAAAATATCTTTTATTCACAAAGATTGGGGCAAATAAAATAAAAAATCCTTCTACTATATTCCCACCATCAAACTCAGCATCACTACCGTAATAAATCATAAAATTATGGATAAAATCTAATAGATTATATCCAATTAGAATAATATATTTTACTGCAAATGGATTTTTCCATTTCATAAAGTATACTCCAATACAAAATAAAATCACCATCAGAAAATAAAGCCATAAACCTAAACCATCTTCAAATTCTCCTACTCCTTCTTGCTCTCCTCCTATTAAAGGTACAATGAATTCGTAGGCAAGATCGTATACAAAAAATATAACAAAAAATAAACTTAAAAATATTTTCAGCGCCTTTATTTCTTCATTTTTAAATATATCGTCTTTATTCATATCGTAACTCCTAGCTTTTCTCCCACTTGAATTTCATTATTTCCACGCTGTTTCGGGAGAATGATATCTATTCTAGTTCCAATATCTCTTTTACTTGAAATATGTAATTCACCAAGATGCTGCTCCGTAACAATTCGATTCGCTACCGTAAGTCCCAGGCCAATCTTATCTTGTTTCGTTGTATAAAAGGCTTCTGTAACACGAGCCAAATTTTCTTTCTTAATACCGTAACCATTATCAATTACACTTAGCATTACAGAATCTTGTCCTTTATTTTCTAACCGTAACTCTAATGTGCCACCTTGCTCCATTGCCTCCAGAGCATTTTTTATAACATATAGAAAGACTCCTCGTATTTTCCGCTCATCACATTCAACTTCTATCGCCTTTTCTTCCACACTAGAAGTAAGCTGAACGTTACATTCATTCATTTTTTCGCGAAGAATTGTTACTGCTTGTAATGCAATTTCTCCTATATTATGTTTCTTATATATAGAAGGTTTACATGTAGCAACTTCCATCAACTCACTTATCATATTATTCATATTTTCTATTTCAAAAATCATCTGTTTGTAAATAGGATCCTCCCCATGCTTCTCTCGTTGTAATTGCGTAAACCCTTTTAATGAAGCAAGTGGATTTTTAATTTCATGTCCTACTGTCGCCGCCATTTTTCCGATTACTGCTAATTTTTGTGATTCACTAGCAATCTTAATACTTTCCTTTACCGCTGAAAGGTATTGTATAAATCGATTTAAAATGATATATGCGGCTATTAATACGAGTGTATACATAATGAGGAACATAAATCCTTTTACTTCCTTTAATACAAATAAATAAATCATATATTTCACTACAATAGTTGAAAGTACAAACACAAAATATTTTTTATTTAAAAATATAGGTACAAAGAAGATGAGAATAATTTCTACTATATTTCCCCCATCAAATGCTGCTTCATTATAAAGCATATACGAAATTATATTAGCAATCTCTATTCCTAAGTATGCAGATACACATGCATATTTAACGAAATTCGCTTTCTCTTTTTTTATTAAATATACATTCACACTGAGTATTGCAGTTCCGCAAATAACTTGCCATAGTATGCTATATCCCTTATCCGTTAGTGATTTATTTTCTAATACGATTGCGTAGAAAATTTGGTATGAAACAACAATGACATATAGCACCCACAAAAGGATTTTTGCATTCCTTTCTTCTTCTTTATATGATAGAAAACTTTCTTTCACTTCAACACCCCTTCAAAATAATATCTCGAAGAATACCATTTATTATAATAAATGATTTTCATAGACAAACAAAGATAAATCGAATATTCGAGGTAAATAATCCCAATAAAGTAAAGTATCTTCAGACTATTATGGGAGGTGTTTTATATGAACGGCAAAAAAAATAAAAAAACAGAACAACTGGAATCCTTCACGCGTGAGAATGAAGGAAAGAAAATGACAACAAATACAGGTGTTACAATTTCAAATGATGAAAACTATTTAACCGTCGGCGATCGTGGTCCTAC
>NZ_BOQB01000412.1 GCF_018332475.1 Bacillus sanguinis
ATATCGCTCTGGAAATTTTGGTGATGGGGGAGCGATTCCACATTTTGTGACAATTTGCATATTTTCGCGTAAAGAAGGCTTAAGTTGTAATGCTTCTCCGAACAGTCCTTCACACGTGTAACCGCCATAAATATCAGCGTGATCGAAAGTAGTAATTCCCATATCCATACAAGCTTCAATGAAAGAAAGTAACTCTTGCTTTGTCATATTCCACTCTGCTAAACGCCAAAAACCTTGAATAATACGAGAAAATTCTAGCGTTTCGGCCATTTGAACTCGTTCCATTATAAGTACCCCCTTGATGAATAATATTTTGAAAAGGCTTTCTTGCTACATATTATTATATAGTTTGAGGGGCGTACAAACAATAAATATGTTTTGCTATAAAAACGATTTTTTCTATCATGCCTTTCG
>NZ_BOQB01000413.1 GCF_018332475.1 Bacillus sanguinis
TTATATTGATTTGCCATGTTTTCAAACATTTTTTCTAATTCATGTAACGATTTGTTTTCCATTTGTTTTCGTAAATTTTCTCGGTCTTGTATTGCTTCATTCATACTTTTACCATGCAATATATGTAACCACACTTGATCTGTAATATAAATATGCACAAACGTATCCTTGATTGATGGAAATACACTCTGTATCTGTTCAGTAAAAATCGTCTCATAGTTTGGTAATTCTTTTAGTCGCTCGAATAATCGTGTATTAGCCCAAGCATGGTAATCCACTTGTTTTAACATGTACTCTTTCAATCAAAATCGCCTCCTTATTGTATGAAACGAATAGTTTGTTCCTTCATTTCTGATTCTCTATCAGCCTTTACAATTCCTTTTTCTTCAATTTCACGTTTATCTATAGTTTTATATTTTACATGCGTATGAAATTCCATTTGAAATGGAAACGGGGTAATGCGAATTGTTTCCTCATCTATCCATTCCGCTTGAATAGGTTTCTCCTCTTTCCTATTAAACATTTCTGTTCCTTCAAAACCATCTTTAAACAAATCAATTTCATTTTTCTTTTC
>NZ_BOQB01000414.1 GCF_018332475.1 Bacillus sanguinis
CATATAAAAGAAGCTTTTTTTGAAAATGATACATATTTAAAAGAGACAATTGATGCAATATATGAGCATGATAGAGGATGGATAGAACTTGATAAAGTTCCAATTTTGAATGATGCTAAAAATATCCCATATACATTTATGGATTGTCCCAGTTCATTGCGCTTTGTTTTTTATACGATTGGTTTGAATGAAATTGAAGATTCCAATCCATACGGAGCATTACTTTGTAGTAAGCATTTTTTATCATTTCCATTAAATGAGGAAGATGAAGAGATGATGTCATTTTATGCGGGGGAATTGGAACGACAAAAAAGAATATTGACAACGCTAACAAAAGAGCAATTTGTGATGTTCGATAAACATTATAGATTATTAAAGTTTTGCGATGAACTTTCTTTATATGTCTGTATGAATAAACCAGGTGTAGAAAAGAAAAATGAAATTG
>NZ_BOQB01000415.1 GCF_018332475.1 Bacillus sanguinis
GATTGTAATGAGAAATAAAGTAAATGTATCTTCATCTGCCATCACAATATATGCTTCTCATTTATTTTCTCACAAATCTTGAGCGAAGTGGAAAATTTATTTTTGGGATACAGAAACTCCCCACACAAAACAAATAAACCACCTATTCATGGTAGGTGGTTCATTCACTGATTAAGTTTTCATATACTTTGTAATCTAAGCGCATATCCTTCGATACATATACTGCCTTAACAAATTGTAGTAAAAAATTCCGCATGGACTGTACATTTTCTGGATCGAACGAAAAGTTGAGTAACTCGTCTTGATATTGATTTTCCAGTGCATTCATTGCAATGTTTAGCCTTTCTTGCTTATCCTCTAACAGTTGCTGTTGCTGCTTTACTTCCTCCAAATCACTATATTTTTTCGATCTTCCTGTAAGCAATATTTCTATAAGTTTTTCATTCCAGTCGACTAGCTTCTCCTCTTTACTAGATGCATCTTCTGCATTATTCGTTTTATCAGCCTTTCCTGTCGTTATGTCCTTGTACAATTGATTAATCTTCTTATCCAACACATCAATACTTTCGATATGTTTGATTCGTTTATTCACTAATTCTTTTTGAACATTAACAATTTCTTCATGTTCTTTTTCAATTTGCAGATACGTTTGTTGTATCAAGTTTTCTCGATGTTTTTCTAATAATTTTTTTAAAACTTTCCCCATATCTTCCTTGAACTTATCATGTATTTTTTCTGTTTCTAACTTCAAACCACAATTTCTACATTCGTATAGAACCTTTCCATATTCCACTTCTTCACCATTTTTACGTTTACTTTTCGTTTTTTGATTTTTTGTTTTAAGTGGCTGTTGACACTCGTTACAATGCAATATATCTCGTAACCAAAAAGATGTACTGCTTTTTCTTACCGTTTGACTTTTTCGTCTCTCAACATATAAATAAAAACAATATTCCCATTCGTCTCGTGACATAATTGCTGGAATATTTTCTTGTTTTTCAGACCACGTCCATGTCTCCATTTTCAACTGAAGCATACCTTTTACATAACGATTCATCGTCATATATCCTGCATAGAAAGGATTCGTAATAATATATTTGATTTTGTCTTTGTACCATTTTTGTTCTATATCCCGCTGGTCTACAGTGAGTTTATTTGCAATTTGCTGGAGCCCATATCCTAATTTAAATAAACGAAAAATCTCCTGTACAACTTCCACTTTTTTATCTACAGGCTCAAAACACTCTGTTTTTTTATCATAACTATATCCATACGGTGCCTGTCCACCAGTCCATTCACCATTTTCTATTTTACTGCTGAATGTATCCCTTGTTCGTTCTGCAATTAGTACAGGTTCAATTTGAGTCAATGCATCCTTTATTGTCAGAGGAACAATTTCTCCTGTTGTATATATTTCTCTCGTACTACTTAACACAACTGGCATTCCGAGTCTTTGCATTTCTGTTCGAAACTCATTATGTTCTTTCGTATTCCTCGCAATTCTGTCATTTTTATAAGAAACGATACAATCAAACTTATTTTCCTTAGCATCTTTTATTAATCTCTGCAAATCCTTCCTTTGATCCATCGATATCTTAACAGCAGACGTCTTCGGATCAATGTATATATTATCGTCTAATAATTCACAGCCATAATCCGATAAAAAATTTCTTACAGAGTGGATTTGCGCATTCTCATCTTGTTTATCGGTGGAATATCGTGCGTAAAGCGCTATCCTACTTCCCTTTTTCAATATGTCTTCGAGACGTTGATAAGCTATTTTCTGGCTCACAATAAACCCCCTGTACCATCATAAAAGGATGTTTAAAAATAATATGATACTCATAATCACTAACATAAATCACTTCAATTATGTCACGATAAAATTCTTTTCGTTTTTCTTCGCTTAATTCCAAAATGATATTTTCATATTTCAAGTCATTACACCATTGCTGCGCTTGTTCTTTAATATGCTTGATCTCATATAATCTTTTTTGTAACTTCACTAATCGATTTTTCTCTTCTTTCAACTCATCGTAAGTCAAATCCATTTCTTTTTTATGATGAACACTTTCGTTTTTTAACCATCGATCAATTTTTTTCGCAAGCTGTATTTCTTGATTACTTACTATTCTTTCCTGCTCTTTTATCCATTTTTGTAGTTGTTCAATACTTTTCTGTTGACTACGTTTATATAATTTTTCAAAATCGCTTCGAAGCATCTTTGTAAAAAACTCTTTTCCATGTCTTATAATATCTTTTTCGATGCTATCAGCTACTACAAATACATTATGCTCTTTACATTCATAAACTTTATACGTTTTCCCATTTCGCATTCTTTCATTCGTAGTCAAATCTTTTCGGCATTCATAACATTGCAGGATTTCTTTTAACGGAAATCGAAATTTAGCTACATTAAGCTTTCGTTTAACTAGCATACCTAAAATTTTATCATTTGCTTCATTCCACTCTTCTTCATTAACAATCGATAATTCAGTTAAATACCTAGGTATCGACTGATTATTTGAGTTCATTTTTTGCGTTCCCATGTACAACGGATTAGACACAGTTTCAAAGATAAGGTTTTGATGCCATTTTGTTTTCCTTTTTAGCTTTCCTTGTTCATTTAAATCACGATACAGTTCCTGTAATGTTTTATATTTATCACTCAAAATCGCATCATATATTTCTCTTACAATCTTTAGCTCTGGTTCTATCCGTTTAATAAATGTACTATTGTCCTCACGTTTTTTCGTTTCATAACCAAAAGGCACATTACCTGATGATTTACCTGCTATAAAATTCGCAATTCTTGTTTCCATAATCCGTTCAGCAATTTGTTTTCCTTCATGCTCATTCATGGCACCTAAAATACACTCAAGATATTCACCTATTGCAGTATATGTCATAGCAATTTCATTTTCAGATGCAAAACAAACTTCAATATTATACTCTTTGAACAACTTATATAATTCCAAGTGTTCATTTAAATTTCTAGCTAATCGATCTCGCTTATATACAAGAATTCGTTCAATCGTTTCCTCTTTAATATCTTGTATTAACCTCGCCATACTTGGACGATCTAATAGCGTAATCTTTCGAGATGATACATATTCATCTTTATATTCTTCATGAATTGGTAATTTCTTTTGAACACTGTAGTGAACCACCTTAGAGCGTTGCATTACAATCGAATTTTCTTGAAGCGTTGTTGAACTTCTATAATAAGCAACTGTCCGTTTCAATAACAGGACTCACCTCCTTCTTTATTTTCAATATACGCTTGTCCATCATTTTTAGAAGTTTCTTTTAGTACCTTTTCTTTTACACACTCGATATATAAATCAAACCATTTTTGTGCTGCTTCAGGATCATGAACATATTGTACGGAACCAAGTGTTAACTTTTTCATTTCTTTCATCTTTGACATTTCAATCATTTCCTTTCCGTTTATATCTTTTTATAAGGAGCTGAACAAATTTGTTAGAAAATGTAGGAGCAACCATTCGTATGTTACGCGAAAAAAAAGGCATTAGTTTAAATAACTTCGCAGCTACACTTGATGTCTCAGCAGGATATTTAAGTCATTTAGAGACTGGTAAAACAGATAACATTCCTCTTCGACTTCTTCCAAAACTACAAGAAGAATTAGGGTTATTTAGCTCCATCCATTCATTAAATGAAACTGAACAAAATTTTGTTTTACAAGTAAATGCCATGCAAGAACCTTTATTGAATTTGCATCAACAAAACCCAGAAGCTGCTGCTTTTTTGCTTGAAACATTAGAAAAAGGACTCAATATTTTCCAACAAAACTTGAAATAATTTCTATGCATAGTATAGACACTGTCCCTTATACACCTCTCCGAGCC
>NZ_BOQB01000416.1 GCF_018332475.1 Bacillus sanguinis
TTAATTGATTTTTATCAACCCACTGGAATCCAGCGCCTACGCGGATACGAATCCAGCTGCCACTCTCTTCCATAATCGTTACTGTTTGTGCATTATATGTACCTAGCACTTTAGAACTATGTGAAGCTGTTTCATACGCAGTAAAACCTTCATGAATCGTTTCTGTTTTTTCTTGTATAGGTGTCCACTTCTCACCTTTACTTGTTACAATTTTTAACCAGCCGTCTGCTCTTTGTTCTTTCACTTCAACCATTTGTGGCTTATGCTGAACGTCAGTAATACCAGATGATAATGATGGTTGATGATATGTAATAAAGTTTCTGTTCATATACATTCTTTTTGATGTATTTGTTTTATCTTTATCAGCCTTTGCAATGAACTGAGCTGTTTCTGCACGCGTTACAGTTCCTTCAGGATTCCAGCCATTTCCCGTACCATTAGAAATCTCTAAACCTACTAAAATATTAGCTTGGTTCTTACCCCAATGAGGTTCTAAATCTTTAAACTGTGTTGGAAGTTCTCCAATAATCTTCTTATCTAATGAGTACGCTTGTACTAACATAGATGCCATAGATGCACGGTTCATTTTGCCGAATGGATTGAAATTACCAGTACCATCTCCATTAATTGCACCTGCTTTTTCCACTGCAGCGATGTACGGAGCTGCCCAATGGCTTTGTGCATCTTTAAAAGATGGCTTTGCTTTTGGATCAATTGGTAAACCAAGAACGACTGCTAAGATTTTTGCAGCCGATCCTCTATCTACTGCTTCAGACGGAGAAAACGTTCCATCTGGCTTTCCATCAAGCGCTTTTTTACCTACTAAATAATCAACTGATTCTTGCGCCCATGTAGGAACATCCGAAAACTTCTTCGCTGCTGCGAAACTACTTACTGGAGACGATAATAAACTTGCGGCTAATATACCTGCCGCGACTGCACGATACTTCATAAAAAATAATACTCCTCTCAACAATCATTATTTAATAACGCGTAATCTTAATATGCAAATTAAATTAAACCCGGACAAAAAAAATTAGTGCGCCTCTATTATTTTATAATACTCGAATTATGTAGTAAACCTACTTTCTTAATATTGTAAAATAAATTACAATTAATTTACTTTTTGTTGAATAAAGTCGGTTAAATTAGATTTAAATCATATGCCTGTGTCTAATTCTCTGCAAACAAAAATAGGCTTACCTCAGGCAGCCTATTTCTTTTCTTATTCCGCAATCATCTCTGATAATACATATGCATAAACGAGTGCTTCTGTATGTGCAATTGAACTTTCATGTGTACGCTCAAATGCATGAGAAGAATCAATACCCGCTCCAATTAATGCATGTTTCACATCAAATCCAGCGTGAATCGCAGCTGATGCATCCGATCCGTAGTACGGATAAATATCTACTTTATATTCAATATGATTTGTTTTCGCAAGCTCTACTAAATGTTTACGCAGTGCATAATGATACGGACCGCTAGAGTCTTTTGCACAAATAGATACTGTATATTCATCAGACGCTTGTCCATCACCTAACGCTCCCATATCAACCGCTAAATATTCAACCGTTTCTTCTGGAATGTTAGAATTACCACCGTATCCAATCTCTTCGTTATTAGAAATTAAGAAATGAGTTGTATATGGTAATGTTACGTTTTCATCTTGTAATCTCTTAATTAATTTCAATAGAATCGCAACACTTACTTTATCATCTAAATGACGTGATTTTATGTATCCACTCTCTGTAACTTGAACACGCGGATCGAATGAAACGAAGTCTCCTACTTCAATGCCTAATTCACGTACTTCATCAGCTGAAAAGACACGCTCATCAATACGAACCTCAATATTTTTCTCGTCGCGTTTCGCTTCACCTGCATCTTTATATACATGCACAGATGTTTGATGCATTAAAATCGTCCCTGTATACGTCTTACCGCTTGATGTTTCAATTTCGCAATATTCCCCTTCTACAGAGTTCCAGCGAAATCCACCAATCATAGAAAGACTCAGGCGACCGTCAGGCTTAATTTCTTTCACCATCGCACCTAACGTATCAACGTGTGCCGTTAATAAACGATGCTGTGCATCATTTTTTCCTTTTACCGTTAAAATAAGAGCGCCTTTATTGTTTCGCTTCGTTTCTACATTCCACTCACTTACATAGTTTTCAATAAAACGAATGATTTTCTCTGTATTTCCAGACGGACTTGGAATAGAGACAAGCTCCTTAATCAGTTCCATCGTTTCTTTCG
>NZ_BOQB01000417.1 GCF_018332475.1 Bacillus sanguinis
AATGGTTATATATATTTAACATATGGGTGTCTTTTTATTTTATAGATATGATCCTACCTGTTTCACTACTTTCAACCGCTAATTGAATCAACTTAATAACTTCTAAACCTTCTTGCGCTGTTACAGGTGGTTTCTCACCATTTACAATACTATCTCGCACACCTTTATAATACATATCATAACAACCAACTTCTGTCGGGATACGCTCTAGCTTTTCTTCCGTATGTAAAGTAGCAAAATTCTCTTCAGCATCTACTCCATAACCGTTATCGCCTGGCTTCATTCCATTTTTTAATTGTTCTTCCTGTGAATCCATACCGTATTTGACGATAGAACCTTTATCTCCATGCAGTGTATAATGTGGACCGGCTTGCTTTACGTAACTGCTACTATGTAAAGTGATACGCTTAACACCGTAGTGAAGTATAACATGGAAGTAATCATCAATTTCTGCACCTGGTCGTTGTTTGATTACATCTGCACTTATCGCATCTGGTTTCCCAAATAATGATAATGCTTGGTCAATTAAATGCGAGCCTAAATCATATAATATTCCTGATCCTGGTAAGTTCTTTTCTCTCCAGCGGTCACGTACATGCGGACGGAAACGATCAAAATGCGCTTCATATGCGTATAGATTTCCTATTCTATTTTCTTCTAACAATTTCTTTATCGTTAAGAAATCATTATCAAAACGACGATTATGATATACACTTAACACCACATTATGTTGTTCTGCTAATGAAATAAGCTCTTTCCCTTCTTCAATTGAAACAACAAATGGTTTCTCTACAACAACATGTTTACCATGTAATATTGCTTCTTTTACATATGGAAAATGAGTTGTATTCGGTGAAGTAATAACCACTAAATCAATATCAGCTCGCTTCACCAATTCATCAATTGTACTAACGACGTTAGCATTCGGTAACGTTTCTTTTACTACCTCTTCTTTTGAAGATAAAACGGCACGAATATCGTATTCTTCTATCGTTTGTAATAATGGGATATGAAATGTTGTACTAGAAAATCCAAACCCTACAATCCCTACACCTATTTTTTTCATGTTGCCCCTCCATCTGTCCCGCTTTAACGGGCAGTAAGATTCCTACCTCAAAATTCAGCGAAA
>NZ_BOQB01000418.1 GCF_018332475.1 Bacillus sanguinis
ATATGAAATGGATATAGAGGAGAGGCATGCCGTCTCTCCTTTCTCATACATTTTTTTAAACTTACAACTATAACTCAAATTTATTTGTTTAACTTTTAGACTCACAAGGTTTTAAATACATAATTAATTTTTGCGTAATAAAAGGATAAAAGATAAGAGATTATATTTGATGCGAAAGGGGCAGAAAAAATGAAATATGAAGCGTTATTTACAGTTGAGATTTCTGTAGGAAGTGAAAGAGTAGCAAACCATAAAATAAAGGCTCATAATGTCACTGATGTTATTAAAAAGCTTGCCGAGAAGTATTCAAGTGATCATGAGGGGCATTCTCAAAATGAATAAAGGAGAATAGTGATATGACCTGTCATGATGTTGAGAACGAAACGAAAGAAAAAAAAGATTTAAAATGGTGGCAACTCTCACTTATTGGGATTGGCTGTACAATAGGGACCGGTTTCTTTTTAGGATCCAGTATAGGAATTAAAATAGGTGGTTCGTCAATTATTCTTATTCTTATTTTAACTGGATTTACTACTTATATTGTATTTGAAGCATTGGCAAAAATGGCTGTAGAAGATCCGCAAAAAGGATCTTTTCGCATATACTCAAAAAAAGCTTTTGGAAATTGGGCGGGTTTTAGTCATGGATGGACATACTGGTGTTCTGAACTGCTTATTATGGGCAGCCAGTTAAGTGCGTTAGGAATCTTTTCACGCTACTGGTTTCCTAAAATACCATTATGGATATTTGCTGCTATATACGGAGTA
>NZ_BOQB01000419.1 GCF_018332475.1 Bacillus sanguinis
GTAAAATATTTTTAAAAGGATCAGAACTATCAGCTTCTTTAAGGCTGTTCAAATTGCCGGCCAATGTATGCTTACCTCCAAGTTTTCCTCCAGCAAAAGTACTAAACCCTGGAATGCCACCTGAGTGTCCCCATATTGAGACACCGTTTGGAAGCTTAGTTTCATAGATTCCAAGACCATATCTGCCGATTTCAGCAAATCCTGTAGGAACTGTAGTAAGCATTTGTTTTAGTTGCTGTTCCTTCAGTAATTTGCCACCGAGCAAGGAAGAGAAGAATTTGTTTAAGTCGTCAGCAGTAGAAATCATATCTCCAGCCGAGCTACCTATACTTGGGTTATAATAAGTAACGTCTTTTAGCTCACTTGCTCCGTCTGGTTGGACATATCCACGGGCATGCTTGGTGCCTGGAATAACGCTTGAATTGCCAGGTAGGAATGTATTCGACAATTCAAGCGGTTCAATAATCCGATTTTCAATCTCTTCCGCATAGCTGTTTCCGGTTACTTTTTCAATAAGGATACCCAGTAATACGTATCCTGTGTTTGAGTAGGACCAGCCCTTTCCTGGGGCAAAGTCTGGGGGCATCGAAAGTCCAATCTTCACTAGTTCTTCAGCGGTAAACGATTTTTTTGTATTCGTAAAAAGATTAGCTTCTTTTGACCTTGCGTAGTCAGCGATACCACTTGTATGGTTCAATATCTGACGGATAGTAATCTGTTTAGCATCATAACCGTTTCCTTGAATGACACCAGGCAACCATTTTTCGATGGAGTCGTCTAGATTCAGGCGGTTTTCTCCAGCTAATTGAAGTACAACCGTTGCGGTGAACGTCTTCGTTACGCTGCCAATACGAAAGCGAAAATCTGTTTTCATTGGTTTCTTGGTGTTCAGATCCGCTACCCCAGCGGCATACCCCCAAGTTCTTCCACCCTCAGAAGTTTTAGCGAGTATCCCCGGGTATCCCAATTGTAATGTATCCCGCATAGCTTGCTTGACGGAATTACGATCTCGTTGCGTGCTTGTTTGTGACGAACTAGATACATTTTGAGTAGGCTCTGCTTTTACAATTGAGGTTGGTGTTGTATATAACAGAGAACTTCCAGTTATTAAAAGGACTAAACCTGTAGATGTAATCTGACAATGCTTTTTCATAAAGATATTCCTCTCCTCTATTCATATTTTATCGGTAGTTATTTGCTGTTTTATACTAGTCACACAGTTTTCATCTTAACCAAAAACAAATGGACAAGAGTGGATTTGCAATTATCTTACTCAGCATTATTTTCACAAATGCTATTGTGTCCTAACAAGCGGTAAATTGCTCTTTTTCCACATGTATGTTAACCCTATAAATTATTTATTTTCCTTAAAATACTCTTGTTACTGGTTTGTTTTTCATAAATAGGTCATACCTGTTTCCCCTTTCATGCCTCTTTATATTTTTATCATACACAATGAAAATCTCCCCTCCTCATTTATTGTTAATGCGTTAAAAACTGCTCTTTGATACTAAGTGTTTTTCTGTCACATACGGTAGTGTCAAAATG
>NZ_BOQB01000420.1 GCF_018332475.1 Bacillus sanguinis
AATAAAATCTGCTTAATTGTAACTGATGAAGAAGCTGTAACAATAACAAAAGAAATTGTTAAAACACAAACGTAATTGATTTTACAAGATCTGGGTGTTGGAGATGATGGAATTTTAAGTAAAATCACAATTCATAATACCCTTAATAATAATGGGTATGCGTCCCTATTTAATAGTAGTTATGTGACTACGAATTGAATAAAAGCGTATGTTCAAAAGTCCGGTGTTATTGATATATATCTGATACCTTACCTTGTGAACGGAGGGATTTAGTATCAGCTCCCGCTGTTCGACGTCCTACTAAGGATGAATTCCGTAAAGCTATGATTGAAACATTTGCACATGAATTACGACATTATTGGCAACATCAGACCGGTAAAATTTTCAAATATCCGTATGGTACTAGTATTCCATATGATGAACGTTGGGCTGAAAAAGATGCGAAGGATTATATGGGGAGATATTACAAGTCAGTTCAACATAAAAACTAGTTTAAATGTCGAATATGAAACGGTGAACTGCTTTACAAGTGATAATAATATGGATGATTTCCGTGATAATGGCAGTGAGAGTGTTGTGTAATAGGAGAGATACAATGAAGTTTTTTAGTAGAAGAAAAATAAAAAAAGTGCTAACACATATACAGAATAGACATAAATTATCGGTGATATGTCTTCTTTAAGACAGCTTTAATTAACGAAATCACACTTATACGAAATACTTATAAAAACATTCGCGATATGAAGGATAGAGATGCAAGAGAGTTTAAAGAGTTTGATGTTGAACTGGATGTAGATATAATAAAGATAGAAAAGAAAGATTCAATTATTCTACTGTAAATAATAATAGACAAATCCTGTTCATTATATAGGTCAGGATTTGTCATTTTTTCATGTAAATAAGGATATCTTTTGTCATGTATCTTCTCTTTTACATATTTACTTTATTTCCATACAGGATTAAGATGTTTTTTAGAAATAAAAAACTACATCATATGGAAAAGCAATATGTATTAACTCAAAAGAAATTTGAAAGGAATGAGGAATTGTGAAGAAGTTAGATGTGCTATTAATGCTATTGAGCGGCCTCTTTCCAGTTGCAGGAATTATGAAGCAAATCCCACTAGAACAGTCTTTATATATTGGAGGCCTTTTATTTTTTACTAGTTTTGGTAGCTATTTTGCGAAAAAAATATATTCACGTATATGTAGTTGGATAGCTTATGCGCCATTTATAACATTACTGTTAGTAATTTGGCATCAAGATATTTCAACAAGTTCAATTATAGCGAACGCGAAAATTGCCGCTTGTGTCGCTTTAATTCCATGTTTATTTCGTTTTCGTACATATGGACTTACTTTCGGTTTATTCGCATTATGGGCCGCTTTATTATGGGATATAAAAGAAGTACAGTCGTTAGTCATACTTGAACGTATGTCGAGCTTAATGATAAGTAATTTCAAATACCTTATGCTTTTAGTTGGCGGGCTTATATTAGGTGGGTTAATCGCCATGTTATTACACCGTAAAGAGGAAGATAATAAAGAAAATATAAATCTATTTCAACAAAAAAAGAAACGTAAAAAGCTATCATTTAAGATTCCACTTCCAAAATTACCGAAATTAAAGATGAAATTATTTAAGTTTGGTGGAAAAGTATCAAAACGAAAAACGCCAGAAAAAATACGTGAACATAATTACGAAGAACCAGCTCCAGCTGCAACATATGAAATGAGAGAGCAAATAGAACAATATCAAGAAGGTACTGCTCAAGGACAAACGAGGATGGAACGTCGTAGAAATAGGTATAATGCGTGATAAAGTGAAAAACCCCTTAATGATTAATCAATTTTAAGAAAAATCATTAAGGGGTTTTTATGTTATTAAATATAGAATTGCTAAGGTGAAATTTATAGCATACTCTAAAATCGAGAACTAAAATAAAATAATAGGAGGACAAAATGCTTATTATTACATATATTTCTGTCTGTATATTATTTTTAGTTAGCTTTTTACATGTTTATTGGGCTTTCGGAGGTAAGTGGGCGACAAGTAGTGTCATTCCAACAAAAGCTGGAGAAAAGGCGTTTAAACCAGGTATAGGGATGACATTGTTCATTGCGCTATTACTAAGTATGGCAGCGATAATTTTATTACAACAAACACATCTTGTTCATTTTGCATTCCCTAATATTATTGTTCAAACGGGATCCTGGATTTGTATGATTGTTTTTTTCATAAGAGTAATTGGTGAGTTTCATTATTTTGGAATCTTTAAACGAAAAAAAGATACGCGTTTTGCTAAATTAGATACTGTTTTATATATACCACTTTGTGGATTTTTATCTTTATCATTTTTATTAGCAATTATTATGTGAACATTAAAATTCCACTTCTTTTCTTCACAATGAATATAAACGTAAATTTGCAAGTGTAAAAGTGAGGAATCTAGGAGTGAATAAAAAGGATGTTAGCGCCTTCATATCGAATTATAGATTATTATGAAAGGCGGGTGCACGATGAAGTACGTAAAAGTTAGTATGAATGGCGGAAGTGAGCATAAATTCTCGATGACTTTAGAACGGTTTGAAGAACTTATTACAACAGAGAATGGACTATTAGAAAATAAATTAGTTAGTATTGAAAACGTAATGATTAATCCTACTAATATATCTTCTGTAGTTGAAAAAATTGGTGTACCGGCTAAGTTTATGGAAGCTTAAAAATCGGTACATAAAAAACATCCACAGGGATGTTTTTTTATTTATAAATATGATAATTGTAAAATAAATATATGAGCAGCATTTTTAGCGATACTTATACATTTGACGTGTAATAGGTGCACAATAAAATAAGTACAA
>NZ_BOQB01000421.1 GCF_018332475.1 Bacillus sanguinis
AATTCTAATGTATATCCAATAATATTTGGATTTTTTATAATTAGTACTAATATACTGTTGTTGTATAACGGTGGATATGCGGTTAATAAATGGACTTTATTAATTTTGAGTTTTCTATTTTGGGGTATTCTAATATATATAATTCAAAATGAATATAGCTCGGAAGATTTAAAGATGCTATCAAAGATGATAGTTAATTTATTATTTTTCTTTACTGTAATAAACAGTGGTGAAAAGATTATAGATGATAAATTTTGGAAAAGAACTTTATTAGTATTTGAAGTGATTATAGTACTTAGTTTTGTACAATATATGTATCTATATTATAAATTAGATTTATTTTCTTTAATTGTTAATACAGCAGATTCAATGACAGCCTATAAAATAACTGAGAATCCCCAGTTACTATTTTGGGGTAATTATTCAAAGAATATTTTGGCAACAAAAATAATATTAGCACAAATTTGTTATTTCTATATAGTTATCAATAAATTCAAATTTACCAAGAAAAATATGCTACTTTTAATATTATCTGTGTGCAACGCAATATTATGTTTAAGTAGAACTGCACAATTAACTTATTTCGGTGCTTTGGGTATATATATATTATTTACAGTGATAAAATCAAAAAAAACATATATAAAAGTATTTGCAATGCTGCCAATGGTGTTAGGGCTTTGTCTTTTATTTGTGAAAATAGATGATTTACTTCGTATAAATTTTGATATTACAGATGGCGGTTATATTAGACTTATATATTGGAATACATTTTTAGAGAATTTTTTGGAAACTAGTTATTTCATAGGAAATGGATTATTGAGTACGGCTAATTTTTTAAGCAGGTACTCGTATTACTATATTGGTGAAAACAATATGCATAATGTATTTTTAAATATGTTACTTGATTTTGGCTTTGTAGGAACATCTCTCTATGTATTAATGCTAATTTTTTATTATCGCTCATATCGAAGGATATCTGCAAAGTTATATAATAGATTAATTTTAATTTTTTCGTGGTTTGCGGTAACATCCTTACAGTATGTAGGATATGATAATGATTTAATAGTTTTTTTGATAA